>RFZH01000120.1 GCA_009920815.1 Paracoccaceae bacterium | reverse complement strand
CTGGGCCAATCAGTGGGACAGCTATATGCGCGCATCGCGGCACATTGCCCCTATCTTGCCTCCGGAACCCACAGGGCTGGTCTGTGACCAGATGCCATCACCCACGTCACTTGGCCTGCAGTCTGAGGGCGAAAGTGACCTCCAAGACGGCGGTCGTAGCCATGCGGTCGCACTCCTATCCGGCTTTCTACATGAACGCGGCGAACCTTACACACGCGCCATGTCATCACCACTGACGGCTTATGAAAACTGTTCTAGACTGTCCCCGCATTTTGCCTTTGGCACGCTCTCCATCCGAGAAGCTTTGCAAGCAACGGAACAACGCATGCGCGATCTGCGCGACCTGCCGCCCATACAACGTGGAATGTGGCCACGTGCGATGAAATCCTTTTCCGCGCGGCTGCGTTGGCATTGTCATTTCATACAAAAACTCGAAGACGCCCCTGCTATTGAGGTGCAAAATATGCACCCCGCGTATGACGGATTGCGCCCTTTGGACGTAAACGCATCCCTGTTTGACGCTTGGGCAAAAGGGAAAACAGGCTATCCGTTGATTGATGCATGTATGAGATCATTGCGTGCAACGGGATGGTTGAATTTTCGCATGCGCGCCATGGTCATGAGTTTTTCAAGTTATCACCTTTGGCAAGATTGGCATGCCCCTGCTTTGCATCTGGCGCGGATGTTCACCGATTATGAACCCGGGATTCATTATCCACAGGTTCAGATGCAATCTGGCACCACTGGCATCAACGCCATTCGGATTTATAACCCGACTAAGCAAAGCATCGACCAAGATCCAGAGGGACAGTTTATTCGCAAATGGGTCCCAGAGCTGCGCCAAATGGAAACCGCATATATTCACACCCCTTGGAAAGCCCCCTCTCAAATGGGCGCCTATCCAATGCCAATAGTCGACGAAGCGTCCGCACGGCGTGCCGCAGCAGATCGTTTGTACGGTTTGCGAAAAAATAATGCTGCCCACAAAGCGATTGCCAACAAAATCGTGACCAAACACGCAAGCCGAAAACAAAAACCACGCAAAGCACCGAAAAAAGTGGTTTCCCCGAAACAACAAGAATTGCCGTTTTGATGAAAAAGAAATCAGATTTACCCGAAAAAATGTGCGTCGTTTGCAATCGCCCCTTTCAGTGGCGCAAAAAATGGGAAAAAGTATGGGACGACGTCAAATACTGTTCCAAGGCCTGCGCTGGTCGTAAACATACAATCAAGCGCAAGACATCCGCAGGTCAGGAAGAAGGATAACATGCTAAACAAACTCTTGATCACCGGGGCAAATGGCGGACTTGGATCCGTGTGTCGCGAACGCCTAACGCATTTAGCAAAAACGGTGCGCGTATCAGCCCGCAAAGATTTGGGGAATGCCGCCGCGCACGAAGAAATCGTTTATTGCGATTTGGCAGATAAAGACGCGGTGGAAGCGATGGTTCATGGCTGTGACGGGATTGTCCATATGGGCGGTCAAGCAACAGAAGCAAATTGGGACACAATCCGTGCAGCAAATATTGATGGCATGTTCAATCTATACGAAGCGGCACGCAAATCGCCCGTCACACCCCGCATTATCTTTGCCAGCTCAAACCATGCGATTGGATTTCACGAACAAACCGAACGGCTTGATGCAAAATCCCCTACCCGTCCAGATGGGCTTTATGGCGTATCAAAAGTTTTTGGCGAAGCGATGGCGTCGATGTATTATGACAAATTTGGCATCGAAACCGCCAGTATTCGCATTGGATCGTGTTTTCCCGAACCGATCAACCATCGTATGCTGTCAACATGGATGAGTTATGACGACTTTGTTCTTTTGATTGAACGTATTTTTATGGTACCGCGCTTGGGGTGCCCCATTATATACGGGGCCTCTGCAAATTCCGCGTCATGGTGGGACAACCGCGAAGTTGGCTACATCGGCTGGACCCCAAAAGACAACGCCGAAGCCTTTCGCGCAAAAATTGATGCGGCCATGTCACCACCCTCGGCCGACGACGTAACAGCGCGGCTCCAAGGCGGTGCATTTTGTGCAGACGGAATTCACGAATAACACAAATCATCGGCGTCAATCCGAAGCACCTGGCTTATGCGTCAAATCAGTCAATCCCTGATAATGATTGCCCGAAAATCATTTACATTTGTTCCTGTTGGCCCAGGTTCAAACAGATCTTCAACGGCATTAAACGCACTCCAACTGTCATTTTGCGCAAGCGCGGCAAGCGGGTCTATCCCCGCTTGGCGCATACGTGACGCTGATGTGGCATCGACAAAGGCACCTGCATTTGTTTCTGATCCATCAATCCCATCTGTATCCGCCGCCAATGCCGTAACACCGTCAACACCATCCAGTTCAAGCGCAAGCGCCAATTGAAATTCTCCGTTTCGGCCACCTTTTCCCTTGTGGCGCAACGTGACGGTTGTTTCCCCCCCTGACAGAATGACCACAGGCGGGACAAAGGGATGGTGGCGGGTTTTGACCGCGCGCGCAATAGCGCCATGAACCTTGGCCACGTCGCGCGCTTCACCTTCAATCGCATCTGACAAAATGACTGCATCCAACCCGTGATCGCGTGCACGTTTTGCCGCCGCCTCTAATGATTTCTGCGCCGAGGCGATGACGTACACTTTGTTCCGTGCAAACCGCGGATCGTCTGGCAGCGGTGCAGTTTCCGGCGCGCGCAGCAAGGCCGCTGCGACGCGCTGGGGTAATTTGATCCCATAGTTTTCTATAGCACGCAACGCTTGTTCGCGCGTCGTCCAATCGGCAACTGTGGGCCCGGACGCAACTTGCGCCGGATCATCTCCCGGAACATCTGAAACCACAAAACTTATCACCTGTGCGGGATAGGCAGCCGCACAGGTCCAAACCGTCAATCGGCGCCGGTAATAAGGCAGACCCACCCCCGGTGATTAACGCAACCACCAGATCATCAGCCGTTAAATTCGACACAGCAGCGAACAATTCACGCGCAGCCATATAGCCTGCATCATCGGGGACAGGATGCGCAGCCTCACGTACGGTGATGTGCTTACACCGTGCACTATACCCGTAACGCGTTACAACGACCCCATCGACGCGTTCACCCCACAGCGTTTCAAATGCTGCAGCCAGCTGCGCGACGCCTTTGCCTGCGCCGACAACAACCGTACGACCTTTGGGTTTTGGAGGCAAAATCTTGGCAAGAGCAGCACTGGGATCAGCGGCGTCAATTGCTGCATCAAAAAGTGTTCGTAAAAGGTCGTGGTCGGTCATCAGTGCCCCAAACAGTGTGAAATATTCACCCATGATGGGCACAGTGATGAAAAATAGCCAGAGTGTTCTCTGGATTAGTTTCAAATAATTTGTTTCAGTGACCTTATGACAGACTCAGCTCGGCGAGGACGACTATGAAAGCATTAATCACCTGGGGCGGCTGGGAAGGCCACGAACCCGAACAGGTCGCAACACAGTTTCAAGACATGTTAATGAAAAAGGGTTTTCACGTTGATGTGTACGACACACTCGCGTGCTTTGACGATGCCGAGGCATTAACGCAATATGCCTTGATTGTGCCCGTCTGGACCATGAGCGACCTAACAAAAGAACGCGCGCTAAACGTTTCCCATGCTGTATCGCGCGGCACGGGCCTTGCGGGATGTCACGGGGGAATGTGCGATGCGTTTCGCACGAATGTGCTTTGGCAATTTATGACAGGGGCAAATTGGGTGGCCCATCCAGGCGGAGACGGCGTCAGATATCGCGTCCATATCGTTGATAAAACCCATGATACAACGCAAGGCATTATGGATTTTGATGTATGCAGCGAACAATATTACCTGCATGTTGACCCCGCCAACCACGTTTTGGCAACGACACAGTTTCCAACGGTTAACTGGCTACATAGCCCAAATGGTCCTGTCGACATGCCGGTCGCCTGGACACGGGCTTGGGGATTAGGACGGGTTTACTATAACGCTCTAGGTCACAAACAAAACGTGATCGCAAGCGGCCCAGCCTATGACATGATCGATCGCGGCTTTGATTGGGCAGCGGCGGGTCATGCACTTGCGCGCGAGCGTCAATCAGAGCTAGCCACCTGGCAAAGCCCTGGCAACCACTTTTGATCAAGCACAGATAACCAGATATGGATGATGACCCGATGGCAACCCAAAACGCAGTAATTACATACCTACGCCATGTGATCTTGGCCCTAGGTCTTGGTCTGAGCGCCGCAACTGTCTGCGCCGAAGATCTAAAAATAGATGTGTTGGTCCAAGGCCAAGGTGAAGCGGCCGAAATCGGTCAGCAGGTGGGCGTACATTACACCGGAAAACTGACCGATGGCACCGTATTTGACAGCTCGCGCACGCGGGGCGAACCGTTCTATTTTATCTTGGGCCAAGGCCAGGTCATCCAAGGTTGGGAAAAAGGTGTATTGGGAATGAAACAGGGCGAACAGCGAACACTGACCATCCCGCCGACACTCGGCTATGGCGCGCGCGGTGCGGGCGGTTTGATCCCACCGAATGCAACCTTAATTTTTGATGTGGAACTTATGTCTATTACTCAACCACCAAAATTATCCTCGCTCTCAAACGATGCCTTTGCTGCCGCGCGTAGCGCTGGGGCAACCGTTATAGACATTCGCCGCCCCGATGAATGGCAAGAAACCGGCATCATCGAGGGCGCTGAAACGATCACCGCCTTTACCGAGACAGGTCAACTCCACCCCGATTTTAATGCCAAGTTTTCCGCTCTTTTACAAAACCTGGATCAAAACATCGTCCTATATTGTCGCACCGGAAATCGCACCGAAATGTTGGGCAATGCCTTGGTCTCACAGCTTGGCTTTCGCAATATCTCGCACCTGAAAGACGGCATCGTCGGCTGGACTGGGGCCGCACAACCAACCGTTCCATTTGTCAAATAACGCAGATTAGATCTTGGAGATAAACGAAGACGGTGATCATTTTTTGTCTCCAAATATCCCGGGGTTTGGGGCAGAGCCCCAAAGAAAAAGCCCTCCGGCCGTGTCCATTTTTAGGACAAGCGCGGCCAAACACATATGCTTAACCGCGCTTTCAGGAAGGATGGCCAAAGAAAGCTAGGGGTTTGGCCCACAAGCTCACTCTAAACAATTTTGCGGGCCGCACTTTGATCCAGATCAAAAAAATCTATTTTTTCGGCACGCATGACTTTCTGCACCCGCACAACACCCTTTGCAATTGCAGCATAACGGATATGCACAAAAGTCATCTACTCGCCCAGCTGTCTAAAGACTATCTAGACATCAGATAAAGGAGACCTGCAGATGGCACAAAAAATTTCCCGTTCCGTAATGTCTTGGTTGTTGCGCGCTGGTGAAGCATCCGCGAAACGTTACGTAAATATGGGCGTCTATTACCTATAAGACGCGCCACATTGGCAAAGCGAAAAAACGCAAAGCGCTGCTTTGCGTTTTTCTTTTTTGGCAATCCCTTTGACGTTTTGCCACACTCGGGGCATGCTATTCCAAAACTGGATCTAAACAATGCCCGAACTTTCAGAAAAAATATCCCAAGCCCGCGGTGACAGCCGCGCCGATCTGGTTTTACGTGGTGCCCGAATTTTTGACACCGTGACAGGACATTTCCTGACGGGAGATGTGGCTATTTGTGGCGACACAATTGTCGGGTTAGGCGCGGACTATGACGCCATCAGAATTATTGATGTAACAGGTAAAACACTTGTTCCTGGATTTATTGATACCCACCTTCATATCGAAAGCAGCTTGGTCACGCCTTACGAATTTGATCGCTGTGTCGCCCCTTTTGGCGTGACAACAGCGATTTGTGATCCACATGAAATTGCAAATGTTATCGGTATTGAGGGGATAAAATATTTTCTCGATGCGGCACAAGACACATTGATGGATATCAGGGTTCAGCTATCGTCATGCGTTCCTGCGACCCATATGGAAACATCCGGCGCCGTGCTCAGCGCGCAAGATCTCGCACCTTACATGGATCATCCCAAGACGCTTGGTCTTGCAGAAATGATGAATTATCCTGGTGTGATCCATCGCGACCCGACTGTCATCGAAAAGCTAGAATTATTCAAAGGCCGCCACATTGATGGCCACTGCCCACAGCTCTCAGGCAGGGATCTGAATGCGTATATCAGCGCCGGCATTCGCACCGAACACGAAGCCACAACCGCAAACGAAGCACGTGAAAAATTGCAAAAGGGACTGCGCGTATTGATCCGCGAAGGATCGGTATCAAAGGATATGGATGCATTGCTTTCGCTGCTGACCGTTGCGACCTCCCCCTATATGTGTCTTTGCACAGATGACCGCAATCCATTGGATATCTTTGAACAGGGACATCTGGATTTCATCATTCGAACCGCATTGGCTCGCGGGGTTGATCCACTGGCAATTTATCGTGCTGCCTCGCTTTCAGCGGCCGAAGCCTTTGGCCTTAAGGATCGGGGGCAAATTGCACCCGGCAAACGCGCTGACGTTGTTGTGCTTGATGATTTTGACACCTGTGCAATAGATCGCGTCTTTTGCGGCGGCGTAGAGGCGACAGCGGATGCATTTGCACAACGCTCCATTCGGCCAGTTGTTGGTTTGAATTCAGTGCATTGCCCCGATGTGCATGCAGATTGGTTTCGTACAGCATCCAATACACCCCACACAGATGTGATTGGCATAATCGAAGGTAAAATCATCACCGAACATCTGACGGCCCAAATCACGCCTGTTGACGGGGACAAAGCCCCCGACCCCGCCCGTGATCTGGCCAAGATCGCAGTTATCGAGCGTCATGGGAAATCTGGCCGCCGTGCCGTCGGATTTGTCAAAGGCTTTGGTATGACCTCAGGCGCAATTGCCGCGACGGTCTGCCATGATCATCATAATATCGTGGTCACCGGCGTTGATCATGCAGATATGGCTTGCGCTGTGCGGCGTTTGGGCGAATTGCAAGGCGGTTTTGTGGTCGTCCAAGATGGCCACGTTTTGGCTGAAATCGCTCTGCCTATCGCAGGATTGATGTCAGATTTACCCTTTGAAACCGTCCGCGCGCAATTGATCACACTACGCGAAAGCGCAAAAGCATTGGGAGTGGTGTTGCACGAACCGTTTTTACAGCTGGCTTTTTTGGCCTTGCCCGTTATTCCA
>RFZH01000119.1 GCA_009920815.1 Paracoccaceae bacterium | reverse complement strand
CGTTGCAAACAACATGGGTCCTGCCGTAGGCGCAAACGCTCTTAGCATGACCGGCGCCGTTATTATTGCGGCTATCTTTGAAAGCGCGGGCGCCCTACTTGCGGGTGGTGATGTTGTATCAACAATTTCCAAAGGCATTATCGACCCGACAGCAATCGAACAAAGCAGCATTTTTATTTGGGCTATGATGGCCGCGCTGATTTCTTCTGCGGTTTGGGTAAACTTGGCCACTTGGATTGGCGCGCCTGTATCAACAACACATTCCGTTGTTGGCGGCGTGATGGGCGCAGGCATTGCGGCTGCTGGATTAGCAGCCGTGAATTGGCAAACGATGGGAACCATCGCAGCAAGTTGGGTGATTTCACCTGTACTAGGCGGTGTCATTGCCGCGGCTTTTCTTGCGCTGATAAAAGCTAAAATCACATATACAGATGATAAAATCGGAAATGCACGAAAATGGGTTCCGATCCTAATCGCAATCATGGCGGGCGCATTCGCTGCTTACCTTGCGATGAAGGGTTTTAAAAAGCTTGTAAAGATCGACTTAACAACATCGTTGTTAATCGGTTTGGTTGCCGCAATCGTTTCATATTTAGTGGCCAAACCTATGATCCATAAACAGTCACAAGGCCTTGAGAATAGAAACAAATCCGTCAAGGCGCTGTTTGGCATGCCATTGATTTTTTCGGCGGCGATGCTGTCATTTGCGCACGGCGCAAACGACGTTGCAAATGCGGTTGGGCCTTTGGCGGCAATTGTTCACGCAGCCGAGTTTGGATCGTTTGCTGCAAAAGTATCCATCCCTTTATGGGTGATGGTGATTGGGGCCTTCGGTATTTCGTTTGGTCTCTTTCTCTTTGGACCAAAACTGATCCGAATGGTCGGCAGTCAAATCACAAAACTCAACCCGATGCGCGCCTATTGCGTTGCCTTGTCAGCGGCAATTACCGTGATCATCGCAAGCTGGCTTGGGCTTCCTGTGAGCTCAACACATATCGCTGTTGGTGGGGTGTTCGGCGTAGGATTTTTCCGTGAATGGCATGCAGAGCGTCGCAAGCGTCTGAACCTATCCACCGGAAGGGTGAAAAAAACGTTGGCACCAGAAGAACGTCGTCGCCGGAAATTGGTGCGTCGCTCTCACTTTATGACAATCGTTGCAGCATGGGTTATCACCGTTCCTGCCGCAGCGGGATTGTCAGCTCTGATCTTTTATGGTCTATCAACGGTCTTTATCTGATGAATACGCTTTGGCAGTTCAATCAATGCTAAACGATTGCGCTGCCATCATCCAAGCTGTATTGCTAACCAACTTTTTGAATGAGGAAACGCCATGGGCCTTTCGATGATGTCTACATTTGTAAAACCCATGCACCCTGAGGGACGCAAATTTGTTGCAATCGCTGCGGCAATAACTCTCGGGCTGTTTTTTGCTTGGGAACCGTTGGGATGGGTTGGTGCAGGCCTGACAGTTTGGGTTTATTACTTTTTTCGTGACCCCGAACGCGTGACACCAGAACATGCAGGTGTGATGGTCTCACCTGCTGATGGTATTGTCTCCTTATTGGAACCCGCAGTTCCCCCTTCTGAATTGGGTTTGGGTGACGCACCAATGGTTCGTATTTCAGTGTTCATGTCTGTTTTTAACTGTCACGTGAACCGCGTGCCAACAGCAGGCACAATTAAAAAAGTCGCCTATCGTCCAGGCAAATTCTTGAACGCTTCACTAGATAAAGCATCAGAAGACAATGAACGTAACGGGCTGACAATCGCACTGGAAGACGGTCGTGAATATGGTGTTGTACAAATCGCAGGACTTGTTGCACGCCGCATTTTGTGTTGGTCAAAAGAGGGCGACTATTTAGGACGTGGTGAACGATTTGGCCTGATCCGCTTTGGATCACGTTTGGACATTTATTTGCCCGAAGGTGCAACAGCCAAAGTTTCCATTGGACAAACCATGGTCGCAGGTGAAACAGTCATTGCAGACCTGGGATCATAGTCGAGGAAGACAATGTCCAACAAAGCCCCAAAACCAGAAGATCAACGCGAACGCATCCCGTTTTATATGTTGCTGCCTAACTTGGCGACAATTTCGGGTATGTGCCTAGGCATAACGGCAATCCGTTATGCAATCGAAGAACGATTTGAAATCGCGGTTACGTTGATTTTAATCTCGGGTGTTTTCGATGGTCTCGACGGGTTATTGGCACGGCGATTAAATGCCGCCTCCGATTTTGGCGCAGAGTTGGACTCGCTCTCCGATTTTCTATGTTTCGGCGTCGCGCCCGGCTTGATTGTCTATGAATTTTTCCTGAGGGGCCAGACAGGCATTTCGTGGATATTCGTTTTGGTGTACATCACCGCGGCGTGTTTGCGGTTGGCGCGATTTAACGTGACGCGGGAAAAGAAAACAGGCGATGGAAAATCCTTTACGGGTGTTCCTGCCCCTGCAGGCGCAATGCTTGGGCTATTACCACTCTTCCTGACGATGTCAGATCTTATTGATCTGCGCGAAAACCCAATCTTAGTTGCGATATGGTTAGGGATCGTCGGTTTCCTAATGATCTCGCAAATTAAAACTTTTTCGCCCAAATCAATACGTGTGCCGCGTAAATTGGTCAGCATAGCAATGTTCGGCGTTGTAATTTGTATCGGCCTTTTTATCGCGCAACTGTGGCGTTTAATGGTTGTGATCGATGTTATTTATCTGGCAAGCGTCCTTTGGTCGGTTATAAAATCAAAAGGCCGCGTCTTATCTTGAGACAAGTTGATGCCTAACCGCGGGAAGTCGTATGTAGGTGACAATCGTAGATTTCATAAGCTCTCTCAAACATGTGTGGCAACGCCATAAGGTCGTTTTCTCAGCGCTTTGCCTTGCGTTCGTAGCGCTTGTATTTTTTACGGTACGATTGATTTCCTCCACGATTTATTGGTCAGATCCAGTACACCGTTTTCAAAAACTGGAACCGTGGATGACACCTGCCTACATCAGTCAGTCCTATAAAATTGAATCCAATGAACTATTGATATTGATTGGGATTGACGGACGAGGGTCCAAGCGGCTGAGCTTGGAAAAAATTGCGCAGATGCGCGGCATAAACGTCAAAAAATTGATGGATGAACTGCAACCGGCACTAGATCAAAGGACAGGGAAACACGGTGACTGAGCAGGTGCTGACACTTCTGGCGGTTTGGGGTTTACCACTGTTGGGTATTGTGATCCTGCTTTCTTGCTTCGCACTACCGTTGCCATCGTCAATCGTCATCTTGACCTGCGGTTCACTTGTGGCGGCCGGGGATTTATCATTTATTACAACCTGGTCTGTCGCAATGATTGCTGCAAATTTGGGGGATCAAATTGGTTATCACTCAGGACATCTATTTGGCCGACGATTAATTCACTGGCTAGACGGTACACCCACACGGCACGCATTAATTGATCGAGCACGTCATGCAATGGATGTATCCGGTGGAAAAACTATCTTTTTGTCACGTTGGCTTTTTTCGCCATTGGGTCCTTACGTGAATTTCTTGTCTGGCGCGGCCCACTATGGATGGCGACGTTTTACACTCTGGTGTTGCTTGGGAGAATGCGTTTGGGTTACGGGCTATCTATCGCTGGGATATCTTTTCGGCGACAACATTAATGCAATTTCTGAAATCGCATCAGACTTGAATGGAATTTTTGCAGCCATTGGCGCAATCATTGCTTTGTCTTGGTATGCACACATCCTGATGAAGCGTCACACCGAACAGATTTCACATTGAGGCATTCGAATTCGAAAAGGCGCTTTTGGCACCACCAGTTTTTTGTGTTTTGAAAATTGATGAACTATCTGGGGCCGGCGGCAATGGCATACGAACGGGAACAGCTTCGACCCGTGGCTCTAAAACTGGCGCGCCTGTTATTGTGCGATCCTGTAGATCTTGCCAAAATCGAGTTTGTCCCAGACCATGGAAATAGGAACCAGATCCTAATATTGGCCAGGCATCTGCTTTGGCAATCTCGTAAAATAAAATCATCCGCGCCCGATCACTTATGTTCGGTGCCGAACCGTGTAAAGTTCGGGCATGATGCACAGTCATTGACCCTGCTTTTCCAGTAAGCGTTACTGCGCGATCAATGTGAAAATCAGGATCATCTGGATCAACTGCACCACAGAAAACACCATTGGCATGATGGCTAAGGACAGGGCCACGATGGCTTTCGGGAATGACCATTAATGGACCATTATCGGGTGTCACATCCTCTAACATGATACCAAAGGCTAACAAATCGTCATTTGTATGGGGATAAAATGCCCAGTCTTGATGCCATTCAACGGCCGCCCCACCGCCCGGTGCTTTTGTATTTAACTTGGACGTCAATAACGTTGTGTTAGGACCCAATAAATCGGTCAAGACCTGTGTCACGCGCGAATTCACCAAAACTTCCCAGAAATAAGGATCCTGTTTATGCGGCAGTTTTATACGTGTTAACTTAGGCGTTTGTGCGCTGTGTCCCGCGTCCAAATCATAAATGTCGTTACTTTCAGAAACTGTCCTAGACGCATCGATATAGCGGTACGTAATGTCTTGTAACTTAGATAACTGATCAGGAGTCAAAATATCCTCGACCAAGAGATATCCATTTTGGTCATAAAACAGTTTCTGTGGCTGGGTTAACATGGCAACCTCCAAATGATGCCATAACACTGCTCGGAAATTGCAAGTCTGTCATCAAATTTTTACGACATTCTCTTTGCTTCCGCCAAAAGCGCCGCCAGGGTTGGCGTATGAGGCTCGCTATACGGTGCGACCAATCCAACATGATGACCAGCGCGACCACCTTTAATCGGGATCGCCGAAAGCGGTTTTCCAACAATCAAAAAGTTCGCCAAATCTTCGGGCAAAATTGTCAACCAATCGCCGCGCAAAACGTTTGAAACCAATACAACGGTGGAATTCGCCTCAATCACAGGTGCTAGTTCGATATCGTGATCAGCAAAATTGCGGTCTATGATACGACGGTTTTGCATGTCTGAGGTTAAGAGGCAAAGTTTTTGATCACCAAGCTCTGCCCACTCCACGGCAGAGCGATTTGAAAAGGGCGATCCTTGGGAACAGATCAACATATAATTCTCTTGATACAGTGACGCGGTACTGACACGCCCCAGCGGTTCGTTATCAAGATAGGACAGACCGACATCGATTTCTAAATTCTCAAGCATGCTTAAAATTTCGACGGATGAGCGAGATTGAATCTGAAACCTGACCTTTGGGTGCTTTGCACTAAACCGTGTGGCTAGGTGCGACGCCCATGTTAGAGCCGTTGGAATAACTGCCATGCGCAATTGGCCAGACAAACCATGCCGCGTTTGGCGCATCTCTGCCTTTAACTGGCGTGCATCCCCAACAATGCGGCGCGCCCAATCCAGGGCGGTTTTCCCTTCGGGTGTGAGGCCACCAAAACGGGACCCGCGAAAGATCAACTGAACACCCAGCTGATCTTCTAGCTGTTTGATACCGCTAGATAAACTGGGTTGGGTAATGCCCAAACTGGCAGCCGCACGGCCAAAGTGTTCTTCGCGCGCGACCGCGATGAACATTTCCAGTTTCTCGATCATCTGAACATCCTAAATCTGGGCCATTAACCGCAGGGCATCATAGATCGCGGCATGGGTGTTGCGTGAACTCACGGCATCTCCGATCCGATAAAGATCGAACGTCGCCGTTTCATTTTTGACAATAGTCTGCGGCTGTCCTTGAATAAAAGCCTCATAATCCAACGTACCCAAATTTCGGCTCATCGGTTTCAAGTCAAAATAGAGATCATCAATTGGCATGGTGCCATAGTTGACGACCACTTGATCGTAATCCGCGCGTGTAACCAAATCGCTGTAATCTGTACCGATCCGGGCCATCAAGCGATTGCCATTTCTCTCGATGCCCAATAATCGCCGCGCAACAGTGAATGTCACATCACGCCCTTGCAATGCCCGCATATAGGGTACTAAATTCATGCCCATAATCTCGGGGGAAAATGTCCGGTCTGGGGTCATCACTTCGACTGATCCTCCCGCATCTGCGACAACTTCGGCTGCCATCAATGCGGGGTGATCGCCCGCCTCATCATAAATGAGTACACGTCCACGTGGAATGACGTCACCAGAAATAATATCCCATGCGGAAACCGCCAAATCAGCCTCCGTCTTGGTTTCATGTAAACGTAAATTCGGCAAACCCCCGGTCGCAACAATCACAACATCGGGTTGCAATGCTGTGACATCCTCGGCCTCAGCCCAAGTGTTGAACCGAAATTCAACATCGCGCGCTGCGCATTGGGACATACGCCAATCGATAATTCCGATCATTTCACGACGGCGTTGATTTTGTGCAGTTAAACGCACTTGACCACCGGGATCTGGGGCAGCCTCGAAAACGGTCACCTTATGGCCACGTTCTGAAGCAACGCGCGCGGCCTCAAGACCACCTGGCCCAGCGCCAACAACGACCACCTTTTTTTGCATATCTGCGGGCGAAATTACATGCGGCATAGACAATTCGCGTCCAGTCGCAGGGTTATGAATACAGAGTGCTTCGCCCCCCTGATAGATCCGATCCAAGCAATAGGTCGCCCCGACACAGGGGCGAATATCATCTTCTCGCCCTTGCATAATTTTTTGAACGATATGCGGATCGGCCATGTGCGCGCGCGTCATGCCCACCATGTCCAGTTGCCCGGTCGCCACAGCATGGCGCGCGGTCGCAACATCAGGAATACGCGCGGCGTGAAAGGTCGGCAATCCAACCTCGGCCCGCACGCGTCCCGCGAAATCCAAATGCGGCGCGCTTTTCATACCTTGGACGGGAATGACATCGGTCAAGGCGGGATCGGTATGAACGCGACCGCGAATGACGTTGATAAAATCAATCTGACCCGTTGCGGCAAAGCGTTTTGAAACCTCAATTCCCATTTCTGGCGTGATGCCCGCAGGGTTTTGTTCATCAGCGGCAAAGCGCACCCCGACGATAAAGTCGCGCCCAACCCGTTTGCGAACCGCGTCGATAATAGCCAAAGGAAACGCAATACGGGTTTCAAGAGAGTGGCCACCATATGGCCCATCCAAGTCATTCGTCAGCGGCGAGATGAATTGGTCAATTAAATGCCCATACATTTCCAATTCAATCCCATCCATACCGCCCGCCTTCATGCGTTC
>RFZH01000118.1 GCA_009920815.1 Paracoccaceae bacterium | reverse complement strand
TTTGTGTTCTTGGGCCAAGGCGCGCATTTGGTCATAGTCGATCAGGTTGTCCTGTTGACGTACGCCGTATTGGATTGCATTGAACCATTTGCCGGATTGGTTTGGTGCGGCGCCATGTGTCAGGTGTCCGCCGGCATCCAGCGACATGCCCAGAATGGTTTCACCTGGCTGCACCAATGCTTGGAAAACGCCCTGGTTTGCTTGGCTGCCCGAATTGGGTTGAACGTTTGCGAATGAGCAGTTGAACAGTTTACACGCGCGTTCAATTGCAAGGTTTTCCGCGATGTCCACATATTGGCAGCCGCCGTAATACCGACGCCCTGCGTAGCCTTCGGCGTATTTATTGGTCATCACGCTGCCCTGAGCCTGCAAAACGGCAGCCGAGACAATGTTTTCTGAGGCGATTAGTTCGATTTCATCGCGTTGGCGACCCAATTCAAGTTCAATAGCATTGAACAGATCGGCATCAGTGTCGGCCAAGGTGCGTGTGAAAAAGTCATGAGTGTTAGAGGCAGTCATTCACGGATTCTCCAATAGGGGTTTTCTTTTGCAGTTTTCCTATCGGAAACTTTACGGGGCGAAAACCCCATAAAGCGACGCAGTACATAAATCTCGCGGCATATCTGGTACTTTGGCGAAACTTATGTTTCTTTTGGAAACAGAAACCATTTTGGGAAACATGTGGTCATGACACAAAAGATTGCCTTTGTCGCAAGCGATGCTGAAAGTGCACAGGATGCTCTGGTGCAATTAACCGCACGATATGGCCAAATAGATGCAAAGGATGCCGATATAATTGTTGCGCTGGGCGGCGATGGTTTCATGTTACAAACGCTGCATGCGACCCAAGATATCGCGGCACCGGTTTATGGAATGAATCGGGGTACTGTTGGTTTCATGATGAATGCATTTGATGTGGAAAACCTACCAGAACGCCTGTCCAGTTCTGAATTGGCTGTTATCAATCCCCTTGTGATGCGTGCGACCGATATCCATGGCGAGATCCATAATGCCATCGCAATAAACGAGGTTTCGATGTTGCGTGCCGGACCACAAGCGGCAAAGTTGCGTATTTCGGTCGATGGACGCGAGCGGATGGGCGAATTGGTGTCCGACGGTGTTTTGCTTTCAACGCCCGCTGGATCAACCGCCTATAACTATTCGGCGCATGGCCCGATTTTGCCGATTGGGGCAGAGGTACTAGCGCTAACTGCATTGAATGCATTCCGTCCACGTCGTTGGCGTGGCGCGCTGTTGCATAAAAATGCAAAGGTCACGTTTGACGTTATTGATCCGCACAAACGGCCTGTGATGTGCGACGCGGATAGTCGATCTTTTCGCGATGTCACATCGGTAGAGATTCAATCTGAGCCCAGGATCGAACACAGATTGCTGTTCGATCCTGGGCACGGATTGGAAGAAAGGGTTTTACGCGAGCAGTTTGAATAAGTTCATTGCGTACCAACCGGCGTCACCGCAAGGCCAAGCTCTTGGGCTGTTACCAACGCGAGTGCATCTATTGTGATGCCACGTGCAGTTTGAAAGCTAGATAGCGCACTTTTCGTTTGTGCGGTCCACGTGCCGGTGATTGGCCCGGAATAAAGATTGCGCGCCTGAAAAGCACGTTGTAGCGATGAAATAAAGTCCGATGTTTGGTCCTCAGGGCAAACCAAGTTAATGCGTGAAACAGTTCTTTCGCGAATAAGGGTCGGGCGCTTGTGTGTTTCAAATTTTCCGGGTGAAATTTCGCGATGTTCGATTTGCGTCTCAATTATCGCCGGTGAAATCACTTCTGTAAAGCATGCATTACTTTGCGCGTCTCTTGATACGATGGGGTTGGTCTGTTGCCCCCCGCATGCGGTGGTTAAACTGACGCATAATATCCCAATGAGCTTGATCGTTCTTACCATAATTGCCTTTTTGGCGCGATCATGCGGTTTTGATCATGACCTGGCAAGCGAAATGATTGTTGAATGTCGAAACTCGTTAGGATGTTTCAGATGATCTGTGGTCTTGACCTTTCATTAATAAACCGTCACTTCGTGTATCGTAATTTTGAAAAGATGTGCCTATTTATGGGCGGACGATAAAAATGTAGGGGAGTGATCCTAGATGGCAAAGATTACCTATATAGAACACAATGGCACCGAGCATGTTGTTGAGGTCGCAAATGGCCTGACCGTAATGGAAGGCGCACGCGACAACAATATCCCCGGTATTGATGCCGATTGTGGCGGTGCATGTGCTTGTTCTACTTGCCATGTGTACGTACACCCAGATTGGGTCGCCAAGTTGTCGGCAAAAGAAGATATGGAAGAAGACATGTTGGATTTTGCGTATGAGCCTGATCCCGTTCGGTCACGTTTGACATGTCAGATTAAGGTGTCAGATGATCTTGACGGCTTGATCGTGCATATGCCCGAAAAACAAATCTAATGCGATTTGGGATCATCTGCGCGGCGCTGTTGATCCCAAACATCGGCGCAGCGGATCAGATAAGTGACGCTTCCTATATCATGCCAACAAAAAGGTATGATCATGCGATTCTTGGTGATAACGTTGAATGGGGGGCTTGCGCCTTGTTACCACCTAAGGCCGTCGTCTAACGATTATTTTGCCTGAAACCCGTGTTTTTGAAGATCTGGCCCCGCGACTGGCTGATATCGATGCGGATGGAAACCCCGAGGTTGTCGTCGTCGAAACCGATATCGCCCAGGGGGCGCGTCTTGCGGTATATGATGAACTCGGTTTTGTTGCTGCAACCCCTTACATTGGACGCACACATCGTTGGTTATCCCCTGTCGGGGTTGCTGATTTGGACGGGGACGGGCAAGTTGAAATCGCATATGTCGACCGGCCACATTTGGCCAAAATGCTGCGGATTTGGCGTTTTGGCTCAGGTCCAGATCTTGTACATGTTGCCGATCTTGCCGGCGTAACGAACCATAAAATTGGTTGGGATTACATCATCGGTGGTCTGCGGGATTGCGATAATGGAATTGAAATGTTGGTCGCAGACGCAGATTGGACATCAATCAAGGCTATTACATTCGACGGGACATTTCATGTGCGCGACTTAAACCTTATGCCGACGGCCGAGAATATGACGGCGGTGATGCAGTGTGTCCAATAGCAACCAATTTATCACAGAGACAGTGTGCCACATCAGAACCGCATTGAATAAGAAAGACCGTATGACAGGTGTCATACGGCCCTCATGTTCGACAGGGAGAATTGCGAACAAATATTAGCGATATGTTTTTTCAACAACAGTATCGATGTCACCGCGGCACAGGCCGATATCTGCCAATTCGCGGTCTGACAATTTGTTCAGCTGCATGCGGGTTTGACGCGCGTCATTCCAATCTTTCACTGCTGCGATAAAGGTTGTGATAAAGCCAGCTTTGCGAACTGGTGCGGTGTAGAAAACATTTGTATGTGTAGCGGCCATTGTATTCATCCTTTGTGATGATCAAGTCATTTGTTCAACGGGGCAGATAAAGATAAAAAAATGTCATAACAAGATTTGAAAACGCATGTCATCTATGCATTGAACGCATAGGTCTAAGTATTAAAAAACTTTATATTTTATTGATAAAAAGATCTCTGAGTTCAATGATCGCCCATGCAAATGTCGTTGCAAAAAACGCAAGTGTCGCTTTTGTCTGATTGTTTTTCTGATTGGCTTTTGTTCACGTTTCGTGCTAGTGAGGTAAAAACACAACACAAAGGAACAGGCATGCGGGTTTTGGGCATTGACCCGGGGCTGCGAAACATGGGCTGGGGCGTTATTGACGTTGCGGGCAGCAGAATCAGCCATGTCGCAAACGGGATCTGTCATTCATCTGGCGATGATTTGGCGTCCCGACTTTTGACCCTGTATGATCAAATGACGGATGTTGTTGCGCGGTGGCAACCTGAAACGGCGGCTGTTGAGCAAACTTTTGTCAATAAAGACGCTGTCGGCACGTTAAAGTTGGGGCAGGCACGTGCGATTGCCTTGCTGGTCCCTGCGCAAACGGGGATAACCGTCGCCGAATATGCGCCCAACAAGGTCAAGAAAACCGTGGTTGGTGTCGGGCATGCGGATAAGGGACAGATTGATCATATGGTACGTTTGCAGTTGCCAGGCGTGAACATTGCGGGGCCAGACGCGGCAGATGCCTTGGCTATTGCGCTGTGTCATGCGCATTATGCGCGATCTGCGGATCGATTGGGCAAAGCATTACAAAAGGCAGCATTATGATCGGAAAACTTTCTGGGCGTATTGATTACAAGGCCGATGATCACATTCTTTTAGACGTCAAAGGTGTTGGGTACATAGTTTATTGTTCCGATCGCACAATGATGGCGCTGCCTTCCTTGGGTGAGGCGGTCGCACTTTATACGGATCTCTTGGTTCGCGAAGATCTTTTGCAGCTTTTTGGCTTTACGTCCTTAGTCGAAAAAGAATGGCACCGTTTGTTGATGACCGTTCAGGGCGTCGGCGCGAAAGCGTCCATGGCGATCTTGGGGGCGTTGGGGCCTGATGGTGTGTCTCGTGCGATTGCGCTGGGCGATTGGAACGCGGTTAAGGCTGCCAAAGGCATTGGCCCGAAAACTGCGCAGCGTGTTGTCCTGGATCTCAAGGACAAAGCCCCCAGTGTGATGGCGATGTCTGGGCAACGTGCATTAACGCAACCCGATGCGGGGGACTTTGACGCAGTGATTGATGTGATCGATACCACACCGGCGCCCAAATCCGCGAGAACCGGTGCGCCAAACTCGAACGCACAACCCGAAGCGTTATCCGCGCTGACAAATCTAGGGTATTCGCCGTCCGATGCAGCCAGTGCTGTTGCAACCGCGCTGGGCGAAGATGCTGCGCTGGAAACGTCGAACCTGATCAAAGCTGCTTTGCGGCTGCTGGCGCCAAAGGGGTAGGTCATGATGCAATCCGATCCCATTTTACGCCCAGATCCCATGCCTGATGATATCGATAATGATCGTGCGCTACGTCCACAGGGTTTGGATGAATTTATCGGTCAGGCCGAGGCGCGCGCAAATCTAAAAGTCTTTATCCAATCGGCCCGGCAACGCGGTGAGGCGATGGATCACACGTTGTTCTATGGTCCTCCCGGTTTGGGTAAAACGACTTTGGCACAAATCATGAGCCGTGAGTTAGGTGTTAATTTTCGCATGACCTCTGGGCCGGTTTTGGCCAAAGCTGGTGATTTAGCTGCAATCTTAACCAACCTTGAAGCGCGCGATGTCTTGTTCATTGACGAAATTCACCGCCTTAATCCAGTGGTCGAAGAGGTCCTTTATCCGGCGATGGAAGATTTTGAATTAGATCTGGTCATTGGTGAAGGGCCGGCAGCGCGCACTGTGCGTATTGAATTGCAACCGTTCACCTTGGTCGGGGCGACAACGCGTTTGGGATTGCTGACAACGCCGTTGCGGGACCGTTTTGGCATTCCGACACGCTTGCAATTCTATACCGAAGATGAACTGTATCAAATTGTTTCGCGAAATGCGCGAAAACTGGGCGCTCCCGCTGACGAAGGGGGCGCGCGCGAAATTGCCCGTCGCGCCCGTGGGACCCCGCGGATTGCGGGACGTTTGCTGCGCCGTGTTGTCGATTTTGCGTTGGTGGATGGCGATGGCACTGTGACCCGTTCGCTGGCCGATCATGCACTGACCCGGCTTGAGGTTGATGAATTAGGACTGGATGGCGCAGATCGTCGGTATTTGCGGATGATTGCTGAGCATTATTCCGGAGGTCCGGTCGGTATTGAAACCATGGCAGCTGCGTTGTCTGAAAGCCGCGACGCATTAGAGGAAGTGATCGAACCATTTTTGTTGCAACAAGGGTTGATTCAGCGAACGCCACGGGGCCGCATGTTGGCACGTCGGGGTTGGGAACACCTTGGTCTGCGCGCGCCTGAACCTGGCAAGGGACAGTCGGATTTGTTTGAATAGGTCGCCTCTGGCCTTTGTTGGCCAAGTTTGTTAAATCCGTTCAAAAAGAGGATCGACATGCAGCCAAGCGATATCGAAGCCCAATTTACCCGTAAAGATGGTACATATTTGTTTGCGCGCTGGGGACGACCGATTGCACCGATCGCCTTTGGCATTGATGATGCGACGCTAGCGACATTAAAGGGCGCGATCGAGGCGATGACCAAAATGGTCGGTCACCCCGTTGCCGAAACCGATCCCGAATTGGGATCGAACCTTATGTTCTTTTTCATGCGTGATTGGGCCGAATTATTGGATGTCCCAGATATGGACAAGCTGGTGCCTGATTTGGGTCCACTGGTTAAACGTTTGGCGGAGGCGCAGGCCAATCAATACCGTTTTTTCCGTTTTGACGCAGAGGGTGCGATAAAGGCATGCTTTGTGTTTTTGCGAATGGACGACCATTTGTCGTCTGTTCCTGCACAGGATCTGTGTCTTGCACAGGTCGCCCAATCTTTTTTGCTTTGGTCAGATACGGCATTTCAAACCATCGCGCCCTTGGCGCGTACTGACACAGGCCATACCATTTTGCATCCAGATGTCGCTGATATCATTCGCGCAGCATATGATCCAGTATTGCCATCAATTACCCAGGATAAAACGCATGCCTTGCGATTATTTGCGCGGATCGGACGTAAAACATGACCGTGTTTCACAATTTTCAAACAGAACGCCTCAGCGTGAATATTATAACAACGCTTGGGGCGACGGCTCACGCTAATCTTGATCAGGTTCTCGCGCCGTCAGTGACCCAATTTTTACCCCCTGACGCACAGCTTGCACAGTTTTCAGGTGATATTGATGCATGGCTGCGCCATCAACAAGGTCAGGGCGCAACCTTGATGCTGGCCAGCTGTGATGGGGTCGGTGTCGGTTTGGTTATGTTGCATAATGGGGGCGGGGGCGAGGTTATGATTGGGTATATGTTTGCCCAATCTGCATGGGGCAAAGGGTATGCGTCCGAGCTTGTTCTGGGTCTTGTCGCAATGTTGCGTGCTGCTGGTTTTAAATATGCATTCGGCGGGGTTGCAGATCAAAACCCAGCGTCCGCGCGCGTTCTTGAAAAAGCCGGCTTTGAGGCCATTTCAAATCAGGGCGGAACAAAGATGTATCGCCTCAGGGTGGGGGGTGAAAATGCATAGATTTTCTTGCCGCGTCTATTACGAAGATACAGATCTGGCGGGCATTGTGTATTACGCCAATTACCTAAAATTCATTGA
>RFZH01000117.1 GCA_009920815.1 Paracoccaceae bacterium | reverse complement strand
TGCACGGAAAAGATGTCTGCCTATCGGGTGTGTCGATTTCATATCCGAATGGTTATACGGCTGTTGAAACCACAGATTTGAATATTAACTCAGGTGAGTTTTTTTCGATACTTGGGCCATCGGGCTGTGGAAAAACGACCATTTTGAAAACAATTTCTGGTTTTTTAGACCCTTCAGCAGGGACCATTAAAATTGGAGGAGTTGATCAAACGGGTTTGCCTCCAAACGCACGACCCACGGCGTTAATATTCCAAAATCTTGCGCTATTTCCGCTGATGAGCATTTGGGAAAACGTTGCCTTTGGGCTTGAAGCGCGTGGTGTTTCAAAGGCGCAAAGAAAAGCGCGTGCACTTGAACTTTTGGAGCTAGTGGCGTTGCGTGACCAAGCACACAAAAAGCCAGATGAATTATCTGGTGGCCAAAAGCAACGTGTCGCTATTGCGCGCGCTCTTGCAGTCGAGCCCGCCGTCCTACTGCTGGATGAACCTTTATCTGCGTTGGATTTAAAATTGCGCCAACACATGCGTGCTGAATTACGCGCCATTCAAAAACAAACTGGCGTTACCTTTATTTACATTACCCATGACCAAGGCGAAGCATTGACAATGTCTGATCGCATTGCAGTTATGAACAATGGACGTATCGAACAAATTGGAACGGGCGACCAGATCTATTCCAATCCCCACACCGCTTTTGTTGCATCCTTCGTCGGAGAGACAAATCGTATCGAAGGCCGCGTAGTAAATATTTCTGATGGTATCGTTGAAATCGATGGTCCGTTAGGTCGGCATTGGGGACGCTCAGGTTCTGAGTTGTCGATCGGAGACAACGTTACATTGTTTATCCGGCCAGAGGCAATGACCCTCGGCCAGGGAAAAAATACCTTGAGCGGAAGCTTATTCCGCCGCGATTTTGAAGGTCCGTTTGTAAATTTGTTCTTCAAAGTACAGGGTCAGGATTTTTCCATACATCAATCAAAGTCAGAAAGAGTCATTTCCGAGGGCCAACAAACCCTAAGCTTCGATCCAGAAAAAGCTACTGTTTTGCGGACAAAATCGGATGTTACATTCAAATGAAACGGCTATTTGCGACATATGGATTAACGCTAACGGCAATATTTACAATTTGCGTGCTTGCATGGTCAGTATTTTTGATCTTCCTGCCGCAATTTAGTATTTTGGAACGCGCTTTGGTTCAACCAAAACGTCAATTGGATAGCTCGATCGCAGCCACGCTTGCACTTGATGCAGGGACATGTATTTCGGTCTTGGAGACGCAGCAAGACGCCGAAACGAATGACAAAAACCAATCATCCGGAGGACTTTCAATTCCTTCAATGGGTGCAATGACGGCTCCGTCATTAATGAGAGCACAAACCGGTAGACCATACATCTTGCAATGTGATCGGGCGACAACGTTGCAAGCCGTTGTACGACGCGATGAGACATTATTGCTGGCGGATCTGTATAATTTGCCGAAACTAAAAATTGAAACCGAAGCAGAAATTGGATCGCAAATCGAGACCGCACGCCAGATACAAACTATTGCGCGCGAGCTTGAGGTTCGATTGAAAGATGCCGAGGCCAAAGCAAACCCATACACATGGGACAATTTTCAATCGCTCATGACTGCCAGAAATCTTCCGATCCTACCTGAAACATTAGCGGCGGAAAACGCAAAGTTTTCAAACCAAGTTTATTCGTTTTTGGGGTTGAGATATATCGAAGAAGATCAAGTTTACGTTCGAATTGGTCTGATAACTTTGGTTAGGACGCTCGGCTTTGCTGCGGCGTCAACTGTCCTTGCTCTGTTTATTTGCTATCCTATTGCCTATAAAATCGCTCTTGCAACAAAACCTGATCGCATTCTTTGGATGATGCTTATTTTGGTTATTCCCTATGCAATTGTGGAATTGATGCGAATTTACGCTTGGACCACAATCATCGATAACCGTGGCCTATTGAATTCTGCACTCGATTGGATAGGGGCGATTGACCTGGATGATGGGGAAGCCATCCAATTCAAACGTAGCCCTCTAACCGTCTTTATTGTGTTGGTTTATACGTATGTCCTGTTCTTGGTTTTTCCGATGTTGAATGTCATGTCCACTCTAGACAAAAACCAAATCGATGCGGCTCGCGATCTTGGCGCAGGGACGACCCGTATTCATCGTCGGATTATTATTCCCCACGCTAAACCAGGCATTGTTGTCGGCGCTATTGCAACCTTCATGTTGTCTGCAGGGGCCTTTTCGGTGCCTAGAATCGTAAGTCGCGGACTTCAGGCAGAATGGTTTAGTCAAACCATTTATAACAAATTCTTTGAATCAGAAAACTCCAATGTCGGCGCAGCATATACAATTGCATTTACAATAGCCTGCTTTGTCCTTGTGGCGATCGTCATGTGGATGACGCGCACCCGCCTACGCGACTTTGTGAAGGTGCAATCATGACATCGCAACGAATTTTGTCCCTGTACATTTGGATTTTCGCCATCTTTATGTTCACACCATTGATACTGATGATTGTATCTTCTTTCAACGATACATCCCCCCCAAGCGCCACGGATTGGCGTGGATTTACATTTAAATGGTACGAATTTTTCTGGATGCCACAGGATCAAATTTCTCAAGATCCTATTTTGCGCAGTCTAGATCGCGATCGTTTTGGTATGTGTTTTCGCAATTCTCTGTCCATTGCGATCTTTGTTGTCCCACTGTCACTTTTGTTTGGTCTCTCTGGCGCTATTTTTTTGACGCGATGGCAAACACAGTTCAACGGGATTTTATGGTGGATTTTATTATCGCCCATGTTGGCCCCAGGCATCGTGTTGGGCTTGTCAACATTAGTGTTTTGGGGAAAGCTTGGGGTTGACGCAGGACTGTTCACAATCACTATGGCACAAGTCACGTTCACCGCTGGATATCCATTGTTGATCTTATTGGCCAGATTGCAACGCTTTCCTGTCGAACTTGAGCTCGCAGCAAAGGACCTTGGGGCATCGCCCATGCGGACCTTTTGGCGCATTACATTTCCATTTTTGGCTCCCGCCTTGACCACAGCAGGTGTGATTACATTTCTGGCATCAATGGAGAATTATAACACAACCATGTTTGCCAAGGGAGGTGCGTGTACCTTTGCGACTGAAATTGGAGCAATGGCAAGAAATCCCAATGGTCATCCGCCTTTGATCAATGCAGTTGGTACGGTGATAATTGTATTGACTGTTGCTTTTGCATTTTTGCATGCTTGGCGAAAATCGAAAGAATTAAAAACAATCCGATGAATGTCACCTTGCGATGCCACCCACTACTGGTTGATATTTTACCGCGACCAACTTTGGCGAAACTGTCACCGCCAACTTGGATAAAAGACATGCCGTCTGAGGTGCATAGTACGACGCTTGGCGAACCAATTCGCACCTTGAAACATTGTCCCCCAATTTTAGATGCTATGGCACTTGGGATCTTGTTTCCACTGTCAACTGATGTGCATGTAACAGACAGCGGATTTCACTGGGATTGGGATCCGCCGCAGACACCCGAAACGCTCCTCACCCGTAGCCCTCTGAGCTTACATCTTGTGGAACAAGCACAAGGTACTCCATTTGATACAGCACCCCGTCATGTGATCAAATTTAACAATTTTTGGACTGTTGAATTGCCGAGAGATACCTCAATGGCATTCTTCCATCCGATCAATCGCCCAGAATTGCCGTTCCAAACCTTAAGCGGAGTTGTCGATTGCGATTTATTTTCAGATGGCTATGTGCATTTTCCTGCTCTTTGGACAGATCACAACTTTCGTGGCACACTCCCGGCGGGCACACCGATTGCGCAGGGAATCATCATCAATCGTGCACCGTTAGTAATTACTGTCGAAGAACAGTCGCCCGATCAAATTGCGCGTGCCGCTGACCTACAAAAGAAACTCGGAACTGAGCGCGGCGTGTACCGCAAACACTTTAGATCTAAAAACCGCTAAATGGCAAAGTTCCTTTGGATACCCGGGAAACGACTTGGAGCATTTCGGCATTTGATGCTTCTTTAATCCAGGTTGACCGCGATCTTTCATCTAATAAACCCAATTCGCATTTTACACGATAAAGCGAAGCGCGTATTTTTACAGACTGGGGAAGATGCTGCAAAACCTCATAGGCATCGGCCCATTTGCCCAAACCGATGGCCACTTGATAATATAAATCCAACACATCTTCATCATGAGGCGCAAGTGATTTTGCTCGTTTAAGCAGTCGAAATGCCCGATCCATTTTACCAAAAAGAGTTTCATATCGACCCAATTCAAAGATAGCTGAAACGTAACCGTTATCTATAGCGATTGCGCGCTTTAACCAAATCTCGGCTTGTTCATGCTTGTCTTGTTTTTCAAGAACTTTCGCTAGATTATAAAAGGCCTGCGCCGGCGCATTTTTTTGTTTACACCAC
Organism: Paracoccaceae bacterium; assembly: GCA_009920815.1. Taxonomy (GTDB): domain Bacteria; phylum Pseudomonadota; class Alphaproteobacteria; order Rhodobacterales; family Rhodobacteraceae; genus CAJXSD01. Next base: position 2,936 of record RFZH01000117.1, on the reverse strand, counting down.
TGGCGTAAATGACGTTCAGCATGAGTCCAATTTTCGGCAGAAATCGCATTTTGAATTGTTTGAAAAATCTGCATTCTGGCGCCCGTTTGTCATGCTAATGTCATCAGATAAAACTATTTGTCGTACGTCAACACCTGAATAAAGAGGAAGTCATGATTCCCGTCGCTTTTTCAAACCCTGGCAAATTTTATCGAGGAAATTTGCACACTCATTCGAATAAATCTGATGGCTGTCTAGAACCGGCCGAGGTGTGCCGCAGATACAAAGCGGAAGGCTATGACTTTATTGCATTAACCGATCACTTTATTGGAATGTACGGTTATCCGATCACAGATACGGCACCATTTCGTGACGATACATTCACGACACTCTTGGGCGCTGAATTACATTCAGGTGCGATGCAAAACGGTGAATTATGGCATATACTTGCAGTTGGTTTACCATCTGATTTCCAACCCCCAAATGCACCCCATTTCCTGCCCGTCACAGATCAAGAAACGGGACCAGAAATCGCACGACGTGCCGTGGACGCGGGTGCATTTGTTGCAATCGCCCATCCACAGTGGTCGGGGATGACACTTGAAGATGCTCGGTCAATCACAAGTGCACACGCCGTTGAGACATACAATCACGGATGCGCGGTTGGCTGCGATCGTCCAGACGGCTTTCATACTTTAGACCTGCTCCTAAGCGAAGGCCGAAAACTAAATCTGATTGCAACTGACGACGCACATTTTACAGAGCCTGACCATTTTGGTGCCTGGGTCATGGTCAAGGCCACCGAAAACACTCAAGAGGCGTTGTTGTCCGCGCTTAAGCAAGGCGCATATTATTCTAGCCAAGGCCCCGAACTTAAAACCTTGGCAATCGAAAACGATCAAATCTTGATCGAATGTTCATCCGTGGCAACTGTTATCATCCAAGGACACGGATGCGCTGCACTTGCACAGCATGGACATTCGATTACGAAAGCGACTTTGCCGCTACATCGTTTTGCAAACAGTTCTTGGATCAGGGTGACCCTGATTGATGCAGCCGGAAAACGAGCGTGGTCGAACCCAATCGAATACGTCGCTTAAATCGTTTGCGACTGTAATTAAAGTCAACGAGATCTCTTTATTAGAATTCCTCACTGAATTCGATTCCTATGAAACTGCGTATGGTGTTTCATCGGTGATGAAAGGTGGTAGGGTCGTTAGGACTGTAACGTCTGGTGACTGGGGGCGCAGAATTTCCCTGAAGTTAGCTTATGCCTTTTTGATCCCAATTTTGCGGTCCGGGCACCAAAGTTTTGGTGGATATGTACGGTGAGATGGTGGATCTGGAAGTTATTAGATCCTCACCATATGATCCTTACTTTCAACTGATTTGAAGTTAAGTTTCAGAGATCAATTTGAGCTCTACAAATTTCCTAGACGCTTAGATCATTATGACTCAATGCATCGACGCATCATCATGCTTTCAAACTAGCCTGCCCGTGACATTTGATGAGATGATTGAGATGCTCAATTTTTGGGGCATCGACTGATTAAAAATAAGCTTTGTCTAAATAGTTGAAATCCCGATCTAAATACTTGTGGCACTACTCTAGATATAAGTAATGGAACGACAACGAAGTCAAATCATAATTATACATAATGATGAAGGCGTTCATTACTTATTTTTTTGCTTGCAGCGCGTTTACGTACGTTTACGCATAATCTAGATGGCTATTGATAGGTCACGGCTATTCAAACAATATCAAAATAGCGCAAGTTAACACACAGGCTGCAAGTCGCATAGGTGCGCGCGGGCGTTGCAAAATTTAGACTCAAACACAAGTGGTGATTAACGTAAAATAGCGTAACTTGACTTACATTTGTCTGGCTCTATGTCTGGCTCGAAAAAACAAAAGGCCCAGCGTTTTACCGCTAAGCCTTTGAAAATATTGGCGATCCCACGAGGACTCGAACCCCGAACCTACTGATTAGAAGTCAGTTGCTCTATCCAGTTGAGCTATGGGACCGCTGAGGTCTTCCTAGCTTTATTGAACGCGGAATTCAAAAGCTATTTTGATCTATTGCTGATTTAAATTGACCAAATAGTCCCCGATTGCTAGCAAATCGGCATCAGACAGGTTTGATGTGTTTTCTATTACTTCTGCCATGAGGCCCCCCGCGACGTCGTAGTCAGGGGTAAAGCCAGATTTCAGATAGGCGGCGATGTCGGATGCGGACCACCCCAAGGCGGATGGCGTGATCGCGGGAATGCGGCCTTTGCCATCGGGGCTTGGCGCACCTGCCATCCAGTCGTTCGTTTTCAGCCCGCCAAGGATATTGCGCGGGGTGTGGCATTCGGCGCAGTGGCCCAAGGCTTGCACCAAATACTGTCCGCGGGCTTGTGACGGCGCGCTGTTGTCCCATGGTGTTGGTGAAAACAACAGTTTCCAAATTCCCACAGGGCGCCGCCACCGTGCAAAGATCGCCAAATCATGCGGTTCGTTTGCCCGATCCGATGACGGCAGCGTTGCCCAAAATCGCCAAAGATCGGCGATATCTTGATCGGTCATGTGGTGATAACTGGCGTAGGGAAAGGCGGGATAATAATGTTTTCCCTCAGGCGAGACGCCGTTGCGCACAGCGCGCGTAAAATCAAACAGTGACCAAGCCCCGATGCCATGGTCCCGGTCCATGGATATGTTCGGCGCAACAAAGGTCCCAAACTGTGTATTAAACTGTTGGCCACCCGCCAAAACCAAGCGGTCTTCGCCCTTGGCCTGAGGGGCGCTGTGACATCCTGCACAGCCTGCTGCGTAAAAGACAATCTCACCCCTGTCTGGGTCGGTGTCTAACCCCGTGAGATCTGGGGTTTTTTGCCAAGGATGTGTTAGCCCCCAAAAGCCAATAGACAGTGTCACAATAAATAAAAGTAAAAAGCGAATTTGAAACATAAGCGCC
>RFZH01000116.1 GCA_009920815.1 Paracoccaceae bacterium | reverse complement strand
TGCGATTGGCGCTTCGGCGGTCGGTGCCGAGGGCGTCGGCGAATTGGAAACCATGGCCGAATTGCTGGACGCAGGCGGCTATGCTGCGGATCGTATCATCCTTGATCCATCGGTTGTCCGCGGGCTTGGGTACTACACCGGTCCCGTGTTCGAGGCTGAGCTAACCTTTGAAATCTATGACGAAAAGGGGCGCAAGCGTCAGTTTGGGTCCGTGTCTGGCGGTGGCCGTTATGACGATTTGGTCAAGCGGTTTACGGGCCAGTCCGTCCCAGCGACGGGCGTGTCGATTGGTGTTGATCGCCTGTTGGCGGCGCTGCGTGAAAAGGGTCGGATCGGATCGCAATCGCGCGGACCCGTTGTGGTCACCGTCATGGATCGTGACCGCATGGCCGATTACCAAGCGATGGTCACCGAATTACGCAATGCCGGCATTCGCGCCGAGGTCTATTTGGGCAACCCCAAGAACTTTGGTAACCAATTGAAATATGCGGATAAACGCAATTCACCGGTGGCCGTCATCGAAGGCGGTGACGAAAAAGCCCAAGGCATTATTCAGATAAAGGACTTGATTTTGGGTGCACAAATCGCGGCCAACGCCACGCTTGAGGAATGGAAGGAACGGCCCAGCCAATTTACGGTATCCCGCGCGGATTTGGTGGCGAAGGTGCGTGAAATTTTGGATGGCCAAAGCTGATGCAAACATCGCGTGACATCTTGTCCGAAGCGGCACGATTGCAATCGGTCTTTTTGGCGGCTGGTGCTGCCGAGGTTCAGGCCGATATTTTGCAGCCCGCTGAAACCCTGTTGGATCTTTATGGCGAAGACATATGCGCCACATTTGGCGACCACGGCGGTTTCGTGCCTTGCTGGATCGATTTGCGGGACGTACGCCTGTTCCGCAGACACGGGCTGCGCTGTTGTCGGTGCAAGATCCATTCAAAAATGCAGGTCCATTTAACGGATTGCGCAGCAAATCAGAAATCCAAGACCGCATAGATGCGCTGCGCGAGGACGCGCAGGCTCCTGCTATTTCGACCGATGACATGGCGTTGATTGATGCCATTTTGACGGTGTCTGATACCTGTCCCGTTGCTTTGGATAAGCTGCGTGAGCTTGCAGGTGCCGCACCCAATTTGACCGATGCGGTCGAACGGTTATCACACCGCATCGATGCATTGGAAAACCAAGGGATCGCTGTTGATACACTGATGTTCGAGGCCAGCTATGGCCGCACCTCAATGGAATATTATGATGGGTTTGTCTTTGGCTTTTACGCGGTAGATCATCCCCAATTGCCACCTGTCGCGACGGGCGGTCGGTATGATGCATTGACCCGACGGTTGGGGCAGGGGGCGGAAATACCTGCGGTTGGGGGTGTTATTCGCCCTGACCTAACACTTGGTATCACAGGGGGCAGCCGATGACGATTAAGATCGGAGTACCGTCGAAAGGTCGCTTGATGGAAAAGACCTTTGATTGGTTCGGCGAACGTGGTGTTACCCTGTCGCGCGCAGGATCAGATCGTGAATATTCGGGTCGCGTCGATGGGATTGACGGTGTCGAATTGGTGTTGCTGTCTGCAGGGGAAATCCCGCGCGAATTGGCGGCAGGACGCATTCATTTGGGTGTGACCGGAACGGACCTTATCCGCGAAAAGCTAAGCCTATGGACCCAACGCGTGGACACTTTGGCCGAGTTGGGGTTTGGCCACGCGGATTTGATCATTGCGGTGCCGACCTGTTGGGTCGACGTGGATACAATGGATGATTTGGATGCGGCGGCCGCCGCGTTTCGTGCGCGTCACGGTTTTCGGTTGCGGATTGCCACAAAATATCACCGCTTGGTACGCGATTATTTGAAATCCTGTGGTGTGGCTGATTACCAAATTGTTGACAGCCAAGGCGCGACCGAAGGCACAGTGAAAAATGAAACCGCCGAGGCGATAGCAGACATCACATCATCAGGTGAAACATTGCATGCGAACCATTTGAAAATTTTGGCGGACGGATTGATCCTAAAATCACAAGCGTCGTTATTTTTGTCCAAATCGGCCGACCTAGATGCCGCAGATCAGAGAACATTAACAGTTTTATTGTGGAAATTAGGGTTATAAAACCCCGATATCGGCCAACGCACCCGCCAGATCAGGTGGTAAATCGTCGTCATTTACACGTTTACCCGAAAGGTCCATTGGTGCGTCCTCTGGTTTAAGATATCGCCATCCTTGGAATGCGCGCTTGGGCGCGGCGGAGGTTCGGATTAATCTAGGTTTGACAACGATGGCACAGCGTCGAATGCCGTCATTGCCGATCACTTCGTCCAACCTCAGAATCGGTTGCCGACATTGGATGAGTCCCTTAATCACCCAATAGATCGATCCAAACTACCCCCTAGGTCTAGTATATAATACCCCTTTTAGCACAATTATGAGATTGACCTAAAGGGGTCTTGGACGTATGTATTTAATCCTAATCAAAACAACATCAAAAAATGCCAAGGGACGAACCTATGACACGCTTTGCCGCGCCGATTGCAGAACAAATTTGGGATATGAAATACCGCTTTAAGGATGCGGACGGAAAGCCATTGGATGCGACCGTCGAAGATTCTTGGCGTCGAATCGCACGCGCACTTGCGTCTGTCGAAAAAGATGCCCCAAAGTGGGAAGACAAGTTTTATTCCGCGCTTGAGGATTTCAAATTTCTGCCGGCTGGCCGCATCACCGCAGGTGCGGGTACTGCGCGCAAGGTCACTTTGTTCAACTGTTTCGTTATGGGGACCATACCTGACAGCATGGGCGGTATTTTCGAAATGCTAAAAGAAGCTGCGTTGACCATGCAACAAGGCGGCGGCATCGGTTATGACTTTTCCACCGTTCGTCCCAAGGGTGCGTTGGTCAAAGGTGTTGCGGCGGATGCGTCTGGCCCGTTGTCCTTTATGGATGTGTGGGATGCGATGTGTCGTACAATCATGTCCGCAGGATCGCGTCGTGGCGCGATGATGGCGACTATGCGCTGTGACCACCCGGATATCGAAGATTTCATCACTGCAAAATCAGACGCTGCCCGTTTGCGCATGTTCAACGTGTCCGTGTTGATCACCGATCCATTCATGGAAGCGGTCAAAGCAAACAAATCATGGGATTTGGTGTTCGAAGGCAAAGTGTTCAAAACTGTGAACGCGTTGGACCTATGGAACAAAATCATGAAATCGACTTATGATTTCGCCGAACCTGGCGTGATCTTTATCGATCGTATCAACAAAGCGAACAACCTGCACTATTGTGAAACTATTGCTGCGACAAACCCATGTGGTGAACAGCCATTGCCGCCCTATGGCGCGTGTTTGTTGGGGTCGATCAACCTGTCGCGTTTGGTGAAAAACCCATTCGAAAAGAATGCGCAGATCGACCTGAAGGTTTTGAATGAACTGGTCGCGACCGCCGTGCGTATGATGGATAACGTCGTTGACGCTTCAAATTTTCCATTGCCAGAGCAAGCGCAAGAAGCGAAAAACAAGCGCCGCATCGGTTTGGGTGTGACAGGTTTGGCCGATGCTTTGTTGATGACAGGTTTGGAATACGGCACTGATGAGGCGGCCGCCAAGACAGATGAATGGCTGCATGCAATTGCGCGCGCTTCCTATTTGGCCTCGGTTGAATTGGCGAAAGAAAAGGGTGCATTCCCATTGTTTGATGCAGAACCTTACCTGCAATCCGAAGCAATGAAAGTCATGGACAGCGATGTGCGCGATGCCATCCGGACCCACGGCATTCGCAATGCGTTGCTGACGTCCATCGCACCAACAGGCACGATCAGCCTTTATGCTGGTAACGTATCATCGGGCATCGAACCTGTGTTTGCCTATGCCTATACACGCAAAGTTTTGCAAAAAGACGGATCGCGCACCGAAGAAGAGGTTGTGGATTACGCTGTGCAAATGTGGCGCGATAAATTTGGCGATAAAGAATTGCCAAGCTATTTCGTGAACGCGCAAACATTGGCACCTTTGGCGCACGTCAAAATGCAGGCGGCAGCGCAGAAATGGATCGATAGTTCGATTTCAAAAACCATCAACTGTCCAGAAGACATCAGCTTTGACGATTTCAAAGACGTGTATATGGAAGCCTATGAAACAGGGTGTAAGGGCTGTACCACATACCGTCCAAACGATGTAACGGGTTCGGTCTTGTCTGTGTCTGAGAGCTCAGAAAAGACGCCAGAAATCGATACAGGCGCCGAGGTCATTTATATGGCCGAACCACTGGATCGTCCCCAAACGTTGGAAGGCAACACCTATAAATTGAAATGGCCAGACAGCGAACATGCGATTTATGTCACGGTCAATGACGTTGTAATCAACGGTCATCGTCGTCCGTTCGAAGTGTTTATCAATTCCAAGAACATGGAACATTTCGCATGGACTGTTGCGTTGACACGGATGATTTCGGCCGTGTTCCGTCGCGGTGGTGATGTGTCTTTTGTTGTCGAGGAACTGAAAGCCGTCTTTGATCCGCGCGGTGGTGCATGGGTCCAAGGTAAATACATACCGTCCATTTTGGCGGCCATTGGTGGCGTTCTAGAACAACATATGGTTGCCATTGGGTTCCTGGCAGGTGAAGGCATGGCATTGAAAGAAGACCCACATGCCAATAAGCAAGTTGTAAATCTTGGCGAAAGCCGTGGAAAAGCTTGCCCAAGCTGTGGCCAATTTGACCTGCAAATGGTCGAAGGTTGCATGACATGCCGCAGCTGTGGTCACTCTAAATGTGGCTAAGCTAATCGTTCGCTGTTTTCAGTGAACCGAACAAATAAAAGCCGCGCTATTTTAGCGCGGTTTTTTGGTTTTTGGCGGTCCATGGCAATCTTTACGATCGTCGCCCGGTCCACAGAGGTTTAGCCGGGGCTAAAGTCACGGGTTTTTGCGTCGTTCACTTTTCTATCCCCAAGTAAATATCCATCAGGGGATGACGCGACCTGTTGAAAAGGTATGAGCGTGCACAGAACGGTCACCTTTCATCTGGTATAACAGTGAAGGAGCTACCAATGAAATTAACTCTTAATGGAATATTGGCATTTCTATTGGCGTACGCACTTGGTACCGCAGCCACTGCACAAGACAATTGTGCGACTGGCAAAACAATTAAACCTGGTGTGTTAACTATTGGAACGGGTGATCCGGCGTATTTTCCATGGGTGATCGATGACCGACCAGAAAGCGGGATGGGATTCGAGGGGTCTGTGGCATATGAAATCGCTGACCGATTAGGGTTTGCCAAACAACAGGTCGAGTGGGTTAGGACCAGCTTTGATGGTGCGCTTGAACCAGGCGAAAAAGCGTTTGATCTGAACTTGCAACAATACACTATTACAAAAGAACGCGACAAAAACATCGACTTTTCGATGCCTTATTACACATCGGCCGCCGCGATTGTTGTCCGCCAGCCCGTTATTGATGAAGGAATTGATACCGAAAAATCAGCGCTTGCGGGTTTAAAATGGGGCGCAGCCGAAGGAACGACGGCCGAGGCTTTGATTACCAAGCTGATCGCGCCGAAAGAGGCTATTCAAATCTTTACGGATACCTCAGCCGTCACCGAAGCGATGAAAGCTGACCAAATACATGCAACGCTAGTTGATTTGCCGACTGCACTTTTTCTTGCGGTGCTGATGCTCGACGATGGTGTGATCTTGGGACAATATCCGCACGAGGTGTCTGGTGACTTGGATCAATTCGGGGCCGTGATGGCGCAAGGTAGCCCATTAAAACCATGTGTTGATGCGGCGATCTCGGCCATGATGGATGACGGAAGTTTGTCGCTGCTTGATGCAAAATGGCTTTCCAGTAACATCAGCGTACCGGTTATTCGAAATTAAACAGTTATCGACCGCGCAGTTTGTTCAAATATTGGAAAAATCTGTGCGGTCGGTCTATTAGTTTTTGCGTTTTTATTACCAATGACGCTATCTTTTTGATGCAACGACGTTTTTGCAACAATTAGGAAAGCGTGATGGACCTTTTTGATGATCTCTTAAAGTGTCAAATGTGTCGTGACCGCTTTTTAAAAACGACGACTGCCCATTCACCAAGGCCTGTTTTGCGGGGGTACCGCAGTGCTCGGATCCTCATTGCAGGCCAAGCACCAGGTGCGCGGGTCCATAACAGCGGAATTCCTTTTGATGATCCGTCCGGAGAACGTTTACGCACCTGGATGGCGGTTGACCGTGACATCTTTTATGATCAATCCCGCATCGCAATTGTGCCAATGGCCTTTTGTTTTCCTGGATATGATGCCAAGGGTGCCGATCTGCCGCCGCCGCCGATCTGTGCAAAAACATGGCGCGCGCGTGTGTTGGGTGAATTCCCAAATATCCGGTTGACGCTGTTGGTCGGGGGCTATGCGCAAAAATGGCATTTGCGCGATACGCGCAACGTGACAGACCGTGTGCGTGATTGGCGCGCGCGCGATGGCGTTTTTCCCTTGCCTCATCCGTCGTGGCGCAATACGGCTTGGCTCAAGAAAAATCCGTGGTTTGACCGCGAATTGGTGCCTGCTTTGCGCCGTGCGATTGAGGAACAGTTATGACAGAGACGATTTTGGATCAAACATTTGTCGCGATGGAAACCGCACCTGATGACGACGCGGCACGCCTGCGATTTTATGAACGCCTTGCGGATGCAGAACTGTTTATGATTTTGTCGACGGAGCTAAATGGCGATCAAATCGACCCCGAGGTGATCGAAGTTGAAAATCAATCCTTTGTTTTGGTGTTTGATACCGAAGACCGTCTGGCCGATTTTACAGGTAAAATAACGCCCTATATCGGTCTTTCCGGCCGCGTGTTGGTGTCGATGTTGGCCGGCGCGGGTATGGGGTTGGGTTTGAACCTTGACGTCGCCCCATCCAGCACATTGTTGCCCGTTGAGGCGATGCAATGGTTGGACGATATGCTGTCGCAAAACCCCGACGAGGTCGAAGCGCGCCCCATTGAATTTTCTGCGCCCCATGACGTGCCGCAGGTCGTGTTACAGGCTTTGGATGCCAAACTGGTATCCGCTGCAGGACTGGCCAGCGAAGTATGGTTGACTGGCGTGACCTATGAAGGGGGCGCAAAGGGGCATCTATTGGCCTTTATCGACACGCCCGTCGGCGCCGAGCATGCCTTGGCCAAAGCGGCGCACGAGGCGTTGACGTTTTCTGGGATCGAGGCGGGATCGATTGACGTGGCCTTTTTCGATCCGACCGAAGGGGCGGCCATCGCCATCCGTCGCTGTGGCTTGCGGTTTGAATTGCCCGAACCCACAGCGCCAAATGATTACAAACCCGCGGCGCCAGGGATGGACCCCGATAAACCGCCGCGGTTGAAGTGACGTTAGGCTT
>RFZH01000115.1 GCA_009920815.1 Paracoccaceae bacterium | reverse complement strand
GTTATGGACCACATCATTTCCACTGGTTTTTAATATCGTCGCAGATGGCATTGGGACGGATCAAAATCTTTCGGGCAAACTCGCAATTTTGCCACTAAGGGATGCATTTGGCGGAAAGACAAAGGCAATTGGGGTAATTCAAGCAAGTGGTCGCATTAAATACCCGCCCTATGCTTTTGATATTGAAAAACAATCTCAGATATCAAATTCTGAAATAGCATCAGACGCCTATCGCCGTTTGTCCAGCTTGCCTAAGGGGCGCCTGTCCTTATGGTCATGATTTTGACGTCCTAAGCGTGCCCCATTGAATGGCGAATGACCTTTAGGACTTCGGTTTTTGGGACATCGCCGGTAACAAAAGCCGCGCCAATACCCTTGGCCAAAATGAATCTCAGCTGACCGTCGATGACCTTTTTGTCTTGGCCCATTAGGTCAACCAAGCTCTCTGGGCTGCAGATGTCGCCTTTGATATCTGTGATGTCAACTTTCATGCCCATTTCACGCAAATGCGCGCGGACGCGGCTGGGGTCTTCTTGGGAACACAGGCCCAAGCGCGCTGACAATTCAAACGCCAAGGCACAGCCGATTGCCACACCTTCGCCGTGATACAATCGGTCACTGTATCCTGTCGCAGACTCAAGCGCATGGCAAAAAGTATGGCCTAGATTTAACAGCGCGCGTTCCCCCTGCTCTGTCTCATCGCGCACAACGATGTCAGCTTTCATTTGACAAGAAATACGCACGGCTTCGATTCTTGTGGTGACGTCACCGGATGCGAGCGCCGGACCATTGGTTTCAAGCCATTCAAAGAAAGGGGCATTTCCCAAAAGACCATATTTCACCACTTCGCCATAGCCGGCCAAAAAATCACGTGGGGTAAGCGTCGATAACGCGTCAATATCGGCCAAAACAAGGGACGGCTGATGAAACGCTCCAATGAGATTTTTTCCCTGCGGTGCATTAATGCCCGTTTTGCCGCCAACAGAACTGTCGACCTGTGCCAAAAGAGATGTTGGCATTTGAATAAACCGAACCCCGCGACGCAATACGGCCGCTGCAAAGCCGACCAGGTCGCCGATCACGCCGCCGCCTAGGGCGATGACAATATCACGGCGTTCAATTTTTTGGGACAGTAACCATTCAACGGTTTGCGTGAATGGACCCCATTGTTTTGTCGTCTCACCTGCAGGCAATATCAATGCATCATGTGCAATCCCTGCGCCGTCGAGGGACGCTTGTAGCGATTGCAAATGACATGCAGCAACGTTTTCATCCGTTACAATCGCAACCTTGGATCGCGTCAAAAAGGGTGCGATATGCTTGGCCGCGTTAGGGATAATGCCTTGGCCAATTTTGATATCATACGCGCGATCACCCAGCGGAACATGTACTGTTTCAACCATTTGTGTCCTCAATTATGTCAGGACGCGCAGACAGCGCATCAATTACGCGTGATGCCATATCTTCGATCGATATATCTGAAAGAGAGTCGACGGTAATATCAGCCAGTCTATACACAGGAATGCGCGCGTTATAAATGTTCGTCAGGGTTTCAAGCGGATTTGCCGTCTTAAGCAAGGGTCGTGTATCCTTGTGCTTAACACGCGACCACAACACATCTATGTCCGCGTTCAACCAAACTGAAACGCCCTTGGTGGACATTGCTAACCGATTGCGTTCCGCCAAAAACGCGCCTCCTCCTGTTGATAGAATACAGGGATCGGCCTCTAGCAGTCGATTGATGACCTGAGCTTCTTTTTCACGAAAGAAAGGTTCGCCGTCGCGTTCAAAAATTTCAGGAATGGTCATGTTCGCTGCACGTTCGATTTCAGCGTCTGAATCCAAAAATGGCACACCCAACTGTGCGGCAACAGCTTTGCCCACCGCAGTTTTTCCTGCACCCATCATTCCAACCATGGCAACGGTTTTTTTTAGTGTTCGTGTCATAGCGCTCTTATTGGCGATCTGCTGCCAAATTTCAATTCTTTGCATGAATGACGTGATCTTATCGAAAAGACCATATATAAAGTGAAGAGAGCATAAAAAATAAAAGGCAAAACAATGGGCAGACTAATAAAGTGGCTTTTTATCCTGATCGTCTTAGGCTTTGTGGCCTTGGTTGGCTACGCCTATCTTGGTCCGTTTTTTGGTGCGGATTTTTCGCCAAATCAAACCCCCACAACGCAGATTATCCAGTTGAATGAAAGTTAAACTCTTTACGATTTTCTTATGTTTTTCAACGGCTTTGTCGGCTGAGCAAATACCATTGTCCGCCATAGACTGGCTGGCGCAAACCCGCCCTAGTCCGACCGTGCCGCAAACCAACACCCAAGAGACAGGTGCGCGCTCCTCGACAGGGACCAGCGTTCCCGAGATTTCTGTATCGCCGCTTGAGACAATTAATGTCGACTCGGTTGGTCTGTTGCCGCCGTCGACAACTGGTTTGCCTGTATCGATTTGGCGTAATTCACGTGGGCGCGATGTCATACAACTGATGCGCGCCATGCCAAACAGTCGAACCCCCGCGATCCAATCTGTTTTCTATAGCTTACTTTTGGCCGAGGCTGACGCGCCCCAAGTCGATAATGACAGCGGTTCATTTCTTGCAGCACGCATTGAGACATTGATAAAATTGGGTGCTGTGAACCCTGCTCTTGCGCTTTTGGAACGTGCGTCACCATTGCCGGCGCCCTTGGTTCCCACCTTTTTCGACGTATCTTTATATGATTCATCGATTCCCCCCAGCTGTGATCAGGTCCTCTCAATGGGGGCTACCTACCCTGATGATGCGACGCGGATTTATTGCGTGGCGCGTAAAGGCGATTGGTTAACGTCAACTTTGATTTTACAAACTGCAGAAGCGCTTGGCACCCTAAGCGACCGCGAGGCGTCGTTGCTGCACGCATTTTTGGAAACCGCTGATCAGGATGATTTGTTCGCATCCCTTCCCCCCCCCAGTCGCGTAAGCCCGTTGGAGTTTCGATTGTACGAAGCAATAGGCGCACCGCTGTCCGCCAATTTATTGCCGCGTGCATTTTCAAATAGTGATCTCAATGGTGATAACGGGTGGAAATTACAACTGGCTGCGGCAGAACGTTTGTCAGAAACCGGCGCAATTGGTGAAAACCAACTGCTTGGGATTTACACGTTGCATGAACCATCTGCGTCAGGTGGGATCTGGGATCGTGTTGCGGCGTTTCAGAAATTGGATCGTGCGCTTGAAATCGGTGATCCAGACGAGGTCGCGCAAGCACTGGACCTAGCATGGTCGGTTTTTGCCAAAACCCCGCTAAAATATAGTTTTGCCAATATTTTTGCAGAACGTCTGTTGGATATTCCGTTTGCTGGGTCAGATCGTATCTATGCCGCGCGGGTGGCAATATTGTCTGGATATTTTGAACGCGCGGCGCAAAATTTGGATGGGCAAGACAGTTTCTTGCGCGCAATTGCGGAAGGATCATTTAGCGAAGTTATCCCACAATCCGACACCGAACGCGCAATATTTGATGCCTTTCGTGCGCCGCGTATTCCAACCGCAATTGATGCTTTGGTAACACAAGGCAAGCTTGGTGAAGTTATCTTGAATGCGCTTATCCAATTTGAAAAAGGCGCACAGGGTGATCCGCAGGATTTGTTAGAGGCTTTGTCCACAATGCGGCTTGTTGGATTGGAAAATACGGCGCGACGCGCAGCAATCGCAGTCTATTTAGCACAGGACAGCAGATGACCCCAAATGTTCAAATACAGGCGTTTTTACAGGCGAAATCTGCCGAAGAAGGTGCCGCCAAAAATACCATTGATGCCTATGCACGTGATTTGGTTGATTTTCAGGAGTACCTAGCAGAACATAGCAGCGATTTTTTATCTGCGCAGATGGGGGTAATTGAGCGTTATATCGTCATGCTTGATGATGGTGGTTTATCTCGGGCAACGCGCGCGAGACGTCTGTCAGCTATTAAACAGTTCTATCGATTTTGCGTCGAAGAAGGATGGCGTGTTGACAACCCCGCCATCCAGATTTCTGGTCCCAGCCGTAAAAAATCGTTACCCAAAACCCTAAGCGTCGAACAGGTTGAAGCCTTACTCTCAACATCGGTCAGTTCGGCTAAAACCCATGAAGATCGACTGCGTCAAAACTGTTTGATGCAAATATTATATGCAACCGGCATGCGCGTAAGTGAATTGATGAGCCTGCCGTTATCTGTGGCACGTGGGCATCCGCAATTTTTGTTGATCCGTGGCAAAGGTGGCAAAGAACGTATTGTGCCTTTGTCACCACCTGCGCAAGACGCCTTAAAGGATTGGCTTGCGTTTCGTGATCAAGAAAATGATGCACTGAAATCTGATGGTCTTGCTGTATCGCCCTACCTGTTCCCATCACGTGGCAAGCTAGGTCATTTGACACGGCATTGGTTTTATCAAAAAATCAAAGACTGGGCGATTTTATCGGGAATATCGCCGGACCTGGTCACCCCACACACGATACGACATGCTTTTGCAACACATTTGTTGGCAAACGGGGCAGATCTGAGGGTGATCCAAACGCTGCTGGGGCATGCAGATGTCTCGACAACTGAAATCTATACCCATGTTCTTGAGGATCGTTTGCGGGATTTGGTGTTAGACCATCATCCTTTGGCCCGCCGTAGCTGAGGCGGCAAAACATCTTCTGATGGCCAATAGCCTGTAACCAATGATGTTTCATACCCATAAGTTTGTCCCGCGCTCTGCATGCGGTTCTGGGCACGTACAAAATCATAGCTTAGGCGATGGAATTCCATTTTTCCGTTCTTCAAGATCCCGTATTGTGTACGGGGGTCACCATCATGTGGTGGCATGCCAATGACGCCCGCATTAATCCAATGAATGCCAGAAATCTCGCGTTCAAATGCGATACCACTATGACCACAGATCACCGCATCAATCGGGCCAATGTGATGTGTTATGGCTGCGATCTCTTCCTCAAATACGTCCTGTGGTGTGACGGAAAAAATGAAACGTGAAATGTGTGTTGCTCCGCCATGTACGACGACGTATCTTTTGCCCTTTCCTTTGATGAAATATGCTCCGCTCTTGCGCAATTCGAACAGGGTTTCACAAGGTGTGGCACAGTAGGCAACAGCATCGCCGGTATGAATAAGGGTTTTGATGTTTTGTTCAGATGCAATCGATAGCACGGAACGCGTCGCATCGACGTTAGAATAGGCACCGCCAAAAATCAAAATGCTGTCTTCTAATGCGCCTAAATCATGGATGAACACTGCGCGATCCCTTGAATAGTTGGGCGATTGCCCCCATAACTCTGATGGAAACACTAACAGAAACCGTAGGGCATGGAAGACATATCACCAATTCTTGATCAAGCGTTTTGGATCACATCAGGGGCCATATTGGCACTGCTTGTTTTTTCTGCGTTCTTTTCTGGTTCTGAGACTGCTCTTACGGCTGCGTCGCGTGGAAAATTGCGCACCCAAGCCGACAAAGGGTCTCGTGGTGCGCAGCGCGCTTTGGCCATTACCGAAGACAACGAACGATTGATCGGATCTGTGTTGCTGGGCAACAACTTGGTCAATATTTTGGCCACTTCTTTGACAACTGCACTTTTCACGCGTCTGTTCGGTGAAAGTGGTGTTGCGCTTGCCACGCTTGTTATGACGGTATTGGTTTTAATTTTTGCTGAGGTTTTGCCCAAAACCTACGCCATCACCAACGCAGAAACGGCCGCAGCGCGTGTTGCGGGACCTATTTCGTTAATCATCATGATTTTCGCACCCATCGTAAGCCTTGTGCGGTGGTTGGTGCGCGGAGTGTTACGGGTATTTGGTATTCAGACCGATCCCGATAGCCACATTCTTGCAGTGCGCGAAGAAATTGCAGGCGCAATCACCTTGGGCCATTCGGAAGGAATTGTCGAAAAAGAAGACCGAGACCGCATTTTAGGCGCGCTTGACCTCTCTGACAGAACCGTCGAGGAAATCATGTTGCATCGCTCTTCAATCGAGATGATCAACGCAGATGATGATCCAAGTGCGATTTTGAATCAATGTCTGGAAAGTTCGCACACCCGTTTGCCGGTATTTAAAGATAACCAAGAAAATATTATTGGTGTTATCCATGCAAAAGATTTGGCACGTACCATGTACAGAATGGTAAGCGCGCAGGGTGCGTCACTTGACGACTTAAACTCTTTTAACATCAAAGATGTTGCGATGAAGCCGTATTTTGTCCCTGATACGACGTCGCTTGATGATCAAATGCGGCAATTTTTACGCCGTAGAACGCATTTTGCCCTAGTTGTTGACGAATATGGCAGCCTTGAGGGATTAATTACCCTTGAAGACATTTTGGAAGAGATCGTGGGCGAAATTTCAGACGAATTTGATCCTCATGCTGAACAACTGATCCAATCCTCTGGTGATGGACATTTTGAGCTGGATGGTGCGATGACTATTCGCGACATCAATCGTGCGACAGATTGGTCGTTGCCTGATGACGAAGCAAACACCATTGCGGGCCTTGTTATTTACGAGGCGCAAATGATTCCCACCGTTGGCCAAGTTTTTAGCTTCCACGGGTTCCGGTTTGAAGTTATCGGACGTGAAGCCAATCGCATAACAAAGCTGCGTGTAAAACCCCTGTAATGTTTTTTATCGAATTGCTTTGCAATCCGACATTTTGGGGGCTTTGCCCCCCACCGCCAACAGGCGGTTTCCCCCCAGGATATTTTGGGGACAGAAAATGACAAACTCTGCGTACATTTTCTGTCTAAAAATATCCAAATCCTTACATTTGCTAAGGGCACTGGCGTCGTAATTAAGAGCGCAATTTGATGCCCTGAGGGTCAAAAGGAGCCGCGTCGAGGATCGTTGCTTGGTGTGGTGTCCCAAGGATCATTACCTCGACACTATCGCCTGCAGCGGCATTTTTTACAAATCCGATCGCAAGTGACATGTTAACGCTGTATCCATATGCGCCTGACGAGACCCGTCCAATACCAACGCCATTTTTAAAAATCGGCTCGCCGCCAGTTGCATCCGCATTTGACGCGTTTACCGCATCTTCGTTTATATGGAGAAGGACCATTTTTTCCCGCATCGGCAAGGCCAAGACGTTTTCGCAGGCCGCTTTGTTCAAAAAGTTCTTTTCTATTTTGCACAAGCGCTCGAGGCCAACCTCTTGCGGCCAATATTCGGGGCTGTATTCGCGGCCCCAGCTGCCATAGCCTTTTTCGACACGCAAGCTCATTAATGCACGGCTGCCGACGGGCCCGCCGTTTAGGGTGCGCGCGGTAGTGAGGAGCGCGGTATAGACAACCATTTGATCCGTTTGGTCGCAATAGATTTCCCACCCTAAATCGCCTGTGAACGAGACCCGCAACGCTATGCAATCTATGCCAGCAATGGTGATAG
>RFZH01000114.1 GCA_009920815.1 Paracoccaceae bacterium | reverse complement strand
AAAGATGAAAGTGGGGTAAGACATGGTAACGATGATAATTGCCCTGATGATCGTGGGTGCGATTGCGGGGGTTTTGGCCGGGTTGTTTGGCGTGGGCGGCGGCATGGTTTTGGTGCCTGCGTTTTTTTATGCCTTTACCACGTTGGGGTATCCGCATGAAAATCTGATGCAGATTTGTTTGGCGACATCGCTTGCGACCATTGTTGTCACCTCAGTACGATCCTTGACGTCGCATAACAAGCATGGTGGCGTGGATTGGAACGTTTTGAAAACATGGGCGCCTGGGATTATGGTTGGCGCGATCGTTTCGGTTATGTTTGCGGCACAGTTGAAGTCGGTGACATTGCAGTGGATTTTTGGCTGTTTGGGGATGTTCATCGGGCTGTATATGGCCTTTGGCAAGACGGATTGGCGCGTCGCCGATACAATGCCCACTGGGATTAGGCGTGCGATTTATTCGCCGCTGGTCGGTTTCTTTTCGGTGTTGATGGGCATCGGCGGGGGATCTTTGGGGGTCCCTACAATGACACTGCACGGAATGCCCATCCACCGCGCGGTTGCGACATCTTCGGGCTTTGGGCTGTTGATTGCAGTCCCATCCGTTCTCGGGTTTTTCTTTGTTGGTCTTGATCCAATCAACCGTCCACCCTTAACTGTTGGGGCAGTGAATTTAGCGGCCTTTGCGCTCATCGTTTCGATGACATTTGTTACAACGCCCTTTGGTGTCGCTTTGGCCCATAAGATGGATGCAAAGCGGTTAAAGCGATATTTTGCGATTTTCCTTGTGTTTGTCGCGTTGAATATGCTGCGCAAGGCAATGGGATATTAACCAGATGTTTGGCACCGACGGTTGGTGCATTTTTGACCACGACCCAGCGGTCGACCGCTGGGCCACCGCCGCGCGTAAGGCAGGGCGTTTGGTCGTGTCGGACCCATCTATGCGCAAAGCATGGTTACAGTGTGAGGGCACTTGGTTTGTGGGTGTTGATGCCTTGCCCAATGATAGCACAGGTGCCATCTGCAATGTTCCTTTTCCAGAACGTCTGAACGCATGTTTTCCCGAGCCAAAGCATCCTGCGCAATTATCGATCATTTACCCCGGTTATCCAAAACCGCGTTTTGGTGAAACCGAGGCTGCATTTCAATATCGTTTCAAACGCGACGCGGCGCATGTGGATGGCATTCTTGGACTCGGAACGCCAAAGCGGCGTTTTGTGAAAGAGCCGCACGCATATATCTTGGGGATCCCCTTAACGCCGTGCGGAAATGGTGCAAGCCCAATGGTGGTTTGGCGTGGGTCGCATCGCATTATGCGCGACGCGTTTGCCGCCCGATTTGATGGCATTGATCCGATTGAATGGTCGAATGTGGATGTGACAGACGCTTATATTGATGCCCGAAAGAAAGTTTTTACGACCTGTGAACGGGTGTTGATCGAGGTTGGGGTCGGTCATGCCTATGCGTTGCATCCCCTATGCTTGCATGGGGTGGCCCCTTGGAGTGACGGAGCGACGTCACCGACAGACGGTCGCATGATCGCCTATTTCAGGCCTATGCTAAGTCATATGAAGGATTGGCTTAGAGACTGCGATTAAGCCGCGCTGCCCGCCCGCCGCGACGTTGTTTTAAACTGCTGACACGGTTAGGCAAATCGACCATAACCGCTCTGCGCGCGTCAGGCGTCATGCGTGACCATGCGCTAATTTCGTCGATGGTGCGATAGCATCCAGTGCAGATACGAGTTTCAGGATGCACGACGCAAATCTTGATGCAAGGGCTTTCGATTTCGTCCCGTTTCCAAATGTGATCAGTCGGAGAATTCATATTTTACCCTTTAAGATGGCGCAGCCTGTCTAGCGTCCCTTGCAAGATATACGACGCTGCGACGTGATCGATAACCTCAGAACGACGTTTTCGTGTCGTATCCGCCTCAAGTAAAGCTTTTTCTGCCGCAACTGTTGACAGACGTTCATCCCAAAACGTGATGGGCAAATCATGAAGGCGCGCAAAGTTTCGGGCAAAGGCCCGTGTTGCTTGACACCTTGGGCCTTCGGTTCCGTCCATATTGCGGGGCAGACCTAAGACCAAACCACCAATAGCGCGCGCATTGATGTGTTTAATGACAGCCTCTGCGTCGGCGGTGAATTTGGTGCGTTTGATGGTTTCGATCGGACTGGCCACCGATAAAAACGTGTCAGACACCGCAATCCCAATTGTTTTTGTGCCAAGGTCTAATCCGATCAGTGCAGACATAGAAGGAAGTGCTGTCGCAAATTCTGCGATGTCATCGGTTATCATTCTGCAATTCCGATTTGGCGCGCGGCGGCTGTCACTTGATCCAAAGCCCCCATATTTGATGCGAAGACCTCTTTTGCATTCGCGAAAATAGCTTTGGCCTGTTCGACATCGCCAAGCACGCCCAAAGCGTTGATTAAGCGTGCCCATTCAGACGGACTGCCACCCTGTGTGGCCAAACGATCCGATAGCTGAGACACCATCCCACGGATCATGTCCATACGATCGCCATCCGTCATGTCAGACGCGGCGGCGATGTCTTCCGCACTTGGACCTTTCAATTGTGGTTGAGGCAGCTCAAAGTCACTGATGCCTGCAAGAAACGCAAGTTCAGGGATTTGTGCCCTAATCGGTTCAAGCCATGGTGCATCGTCGGGTCCATCACGCAGCAATCTGTTCCATAGGCGAAACGCAACGTCTGGGCGATCATTCTGCGCCATCATGTGTCCTGAATAATAAAGGGCAGGGCCATGGTTGGGGTCGCGTGATAACACCGCTTTCAACGCGGTCTCAGCTTGGGGGGAAACATAACCATTCACCGACAGGATCAGCATTTCAGCATAATCGAAAAAATCTTCGATTGTTGGCTCAGCTGTCAGCGATAGGACACGTTCTTTTGCCACGGCCGCTGCACGAAAGTTGCCCAAACCTGCTTCTATTCTAAAAAGTAATATGTGGCCTTCTAGGTCATTCGGCCGCGTTGCCACTTTGTCACGTAACTGTTTGACCATCTCAGCCATTTCGCCGACGGGGGTATTTAGCTCAATCTCGGCTGGCATTTTTTCCCAAACTTCGGTTTGGCTGGGTCTGGCCTCCATTCGAACTTTTGCGTTTTCAATACGATCGTTTTGGGACAGGTCGGAATACCCTGGTTGGCCAAGATGCGTGTAAAGTGCGGCGCCCCCCCCCAGAAATACCGTGACAAAAATCGCGCCGATCAGTGCAATTTCGCGCCCACTTAGGTTGAATGCCAGGTCATCGCTGTGTTTGTCTAATGCCAGAATACGCCGTGAGATTTCTGTCTTTAGGCGGTCGGCCTCGTCTGGGGCAATGATACCACGCTCTAGATCCCGATCCACCTCAACAAGTTGTTGTTTGTAAACAGCGAGGTCGGTTTCATCTTTTATCTGTGGCGCGCGCAGAGTAAGCGCTTTGAAAAAGAAAAAAGCCAAAATGGCGCCAGACGCCAAGGCTACGATCCAGAAAGTCATATTGCCTCCGTTTTGTTAGGCAATATGTAGCGTCCAATTGTTGGATTAAAAAGGGGTAATGCATCGCATGCGGTGCAGATGTCGCAATGTATGGTACAAGTGACGCACTGGGACGGGGGGATTTGTCCAGTATTTGGCAATAAACATGCAACGCTACAAATGGGATTCGATACCTAATGAAACGCTATTCAATATTTGCTGTCGCACGCGAAGCTGCGCGTTACCACACTGGGTGGGAACGGGCGTGGAAATCACCCCAGCCCAAAAAGAAATATGACGCAATCATCGTTGGTGCAGGCGGCCATGGTCTGGCAACGGCCTATTATCTGGGCAAGAACTATGGAATTACCAATGTCGCAATCATCGAAAAAGGATGGCTGGGCGGTGGAAATACCGGGCGTAACACGACGATCATTCGATCAAACTACCTTCAGGATCCATCAGCGGCGATTTATGAAAAAGCGCGTTCGTTGTATGAAACAATGAGCCAAGATTTGAACTATAACGTCATGTTCAGCCCGCGCGGCGTTATCATGTTGGCCCAAACCGAACATGAGGTGCGGGGATATGAACGCACAGCACATGCAAACGCCCTGCAAGGGGTGTCGACACAATTCATTGGCCCTGAAAAGGTCAAGCAGCTGGTCCCAATTATCAACATTCACGGCCCAAGATACCCGGTATTGGGTGGTCTTTGGCAACCGCGCGGTGGCACAGCGCGCCATGACGCTGTGGCTTGGGGGTATGCGCGTGCTTGCTCTGATATGGGCATGGATATTATCCAAAAATGCGAAGTTACCGCGATCCGTCGTGAGGGTGCCCGCGTTGTCGGTGTAGATACAACAAAAGGCTCAATTGATTGCGACAAACTGGGTATCGTGGTTGCAGGACACTCCAGCGTCTTGGCCGATCAGGCGGGTTTCCGTTTGCCGATTGAATCACTTGCATTGCAGGCCTTGGTCTCAGAACCGATCAAACCCTGTATGGATGTGGTGGTCATGGCCAATACGGTTCATGGCTATATGTCGCAATCCGACAAGGGCGAAATGGTCATCGGTGGTGGCACGGACGGTTATAACAACTATACTCAGCGCGGATCATTCCACCATATCGAAGAAACCGTGCGCGCTTTGATTGAAACCTTCCCAATGATCAGCCGTTTGAAAATGCTGCGTCAGTGGGGCGGTATCGTCGACATGACCGGCGACCGGTCACCGATCATTTCGAAAACACCTGTCGAGGGTATCTTTATGAACTGCGGCTGGGGCACTGGCGGGTTCAAAGCGATCCCCGGGTCAGGTTGGGCCATGGCGGAATTAATGGCCAAAGGGCATTCGCCTCTGGCTGAGGAATTCAGCATGTGGCGCTTCCGCGAAGGTAAATTTATCGACGAAAGCGTCGCTGCAGGGGTGGCACACTGATGTCAGTCGCCGCCATTTCCTCCGCCATCTGCGAAACCGTCAAAGGCCGAGCTATCCTCGTCCATCGGACCCAGCGTGAAATCGGTACCACTCGCCGGATCGGCAAAACTTGCCACGATGCTGTGAAAAAAGGAACTGTCGCGAAAATCATCCATCTCGTCGGCGGTAAAATTCGCGAAATAAATTCCAATGCCAGCTTTGATGCAGATAAAAGCTGCAATCGCTGCGACGATAAAAACAATGCTCATCGGTTCCATGATGAAAACATGGGACGTCAGGCGCAACTTTTCAATAAAAAGGTGCAACCATGCTAACTCTTCAATGTCCTTACTGTGGCATTCATGCCGAAGAAACAGAATTGACCGCAGGCGGCGAAGCGCACCTGAAACGCTTTGGCCCAGGCTCAAATGACGACGATTTCGAAGGCTATTTGTTCATGCGTGAAAACCCCAAAGGGGTGCATTTCGAACGCTGGCGCCATTCTTATGGCTGTGGCAAATGGTTTCACGCAGCACGCTGCACCAACACACTCGAAGTGTTCGGCACATACACCGCACAAACGTCGGTCCCACCCCAAGAGATCAAAGATAAAATCACGGCCAAACGCCCTGGCTGGACATGGAGAGAATTCAAATGATCATTTTCTGTCCACAAATATCCGCGCCGCAGGCATCCGCCCGCGCAACCCAAACCAAGGGTTTATAAGATGAGCACACGACTATCCACAGGCGGTCGCCTGACTGACACATCCAAACAAATTGAATTCCGGTTCAATGGTAAACGGCTGTTGGGCTATGCGGGCGATACACTTGCCTCCGCGGTTTTGGCCAATGATCAGATGTTGATTGGCCGTTCATTCAAATATCACCGGCCTCGCGGCGTTGTTGCCGCGGGCGCTGAAGAACCGAACGGCTTGGTCAACATGAACGAAGGCGCGTTTTTTGAACCAAACCAACGTGTGACCACAACCGAACTTTACGATGGATTGGCCGCGACCAGCCAAAACCATTGGCCAAGCCTAGAATTCGACGTGGGCGCGATCAACACGCATTTGTCTCGTTTCTTGCCTGCCGGTTTTTACTATAAAATGTTCATGTATCCGCGCGCATTTTGGAAACATGTCTATGAACCGTTCATCCGTCAATCCGCAGGTCTGGGCAAAGCGCCAAAGGATAAAGATGGTTCAACATACGAACATTTTTATGCTTTCTATGATGTGGTGGTCATTGGTGGCGGTGTTGCTGGTCTGCAAGCTGCCAAAACCGCCGCGGCTTCTGGTGCACGCGTTTTGGTTATGGAACAGACAGCCCACTGGGGCGGTCGTGCAGTTGTCGATGGCGGCACGATTGCGGGCGATACAACAGAAGCTTTTGTCACAAAAACCATAGCTGATCTTGACGCGATGGAGAATGTTACGCTGAAAACCCGCATGATGGGCGCTGGTGTATACGATCACGGTTATTTACTGGGGTATGAGCGTGTGACAGATCACGCGCCTGATCTGAAAGCGCCGCGTCATCGTCTGTGGCGTATTCGCGCGGGGCAAATCATTACAGCAACAGGTGCGATTGAACGTCCGTTGTCTTTTGCAGGTAACGATATTCCGGGTGTTCTATTGGCGTCCGCGGTGCGTGATTATGTGGTCAACTGGGGGGTTTCCATTGGCGACCGTACTGTCGTGGTCACCAATAATGACGACGCCTATCGTACAGCGATCACGCTCAAGAATGCCGGCCTCGCCGTGCCTGTGATCTTGGATGCGCGTGCGACCGGCGGCGGTGAACTGGCGGAAACCGCACGCAGCATGGGTATTCGGGTCGAAAATGGAAAAGCCATTGCGCGGGTCATCGGTGGCAAACGCGTTACTGGTGTCGAAATCTGTCTGCAATCGGGCGAAGGCGCAGTTATTGAAAAGATTGATTGTGACGCTGTGGCAATGTCAGGCGGTTGGTCGCCTGTGGTGCATCTTTATTCACATTGTGGTGGCAAATTGCTGTGGGACGATGCGCAAGCCATGTTCCGCCCTGATTTGACCAAAGCACCAACAAACCAAAACGGTGTCGGATTTGTCATGCCCGCAGGCTCTGCGAATGGTGAATTAGGCTTGGCCGCCGTCCTTGCAGATGCAACAGCGCGCGCAAAAGACGTCGTCAAAGCCTTGGGTCACAAAGCCCCCAGCACGCGCGTGCCAGAGGCAATGGCTGAGGGTGAGGCCGCGCTGGAACCGGTCTGGATGATGCCCCAAGGTGCGGGCATAAAGCTGCGCACAAAAGCGTGGCTTGATTACCAAAATGACGTAAAAGTCAGTGATGTTCAGTTGGCAGCACAAGAAGGCTATGAAAGCGTTGAACATACCAAGCGTTATACGACGTTGGGCATGGCAACAGATCAGGGTAAACTGTCCAATATCAACGGCTTGGCGACGCTTGCCAATTCATTGAATGCGGATATCCCTGCGGTGGGCACTACGACGTTCCGTCCGCCATATACACCCATTTCGATGGGCGCGATTGCGGGATCGGCGCGCGATGA
>RFZH01000113.1 GCA_009920815.1 Paracoccaceae bacterium | reverse complement strand
TGCGTGTCATTGAATTGCGCAGTTTTATCTGTGTCATGACCATTGCCTTTTGTTGCGATGCCGTGTCGCCCGCGGGATTACCAAGTTCAGGTTCAAAAGGAAATGCTGAAAACCGAAAACCCCGCCAAGAAACTTAGCGGATAATACAAATGAATTGTGTTGTTACAGTTTTCATGCCCTTTACATCGCATAAAACTTGGGGTCTGTCTAGGATATGATCAAATAAACGAGGTGTGGGTGGTGAAACCGTCAAAACGCATTGCTGCAATCACAGGAAATGGATCCGATGGATGGGGCGTGTTTTACAAAGCACGCTCGATGATGGCCCAAGGCATTCACATCACTGAATTGACGATTGGCGAACATGATATCCGTACCGATCCAGTGATTTTAGAGGCGATGTATGACGCGGCCAAAGGCGGGGCAACAGGGTATGCCCTGATCACGGGTATTCCAGAATTGCGCGCTGAAGTCGCAACCCGGATAACAGCGCAAACAGGCGTCGAAACAACCTCAAAGAATGTCATGATAACACCGGGCGGTCAGGCGGGGTTATTTGCGGCACACATGGCCGCCTGTGACCCCGGCGATATCGGTGTGTTTATCGATCCCTATTATGCGACCTATCCCACAACTTTACGTGCGGCCAGTGTAACGCCATTTGCGATTTCGGCACATGCTGAAAATGCGTTTTGTCCGACCTATGGCGATTTGAATACCGCGCCAGCTGGTGCAAAGTCTTTGCTTGTGAATTCGCCCAATAATCCGACAGGCACAATTTACGATGATAAGACGATGAACGATATTGCGCGTTTCGTACGCGAGCGCGACATGTGGTTGGTCTCGGACGAGGTCTATGATACCCAAATTTGGGAAGGCCGTCACACGTCATTTCGTGCCATGGAAGGCATGGCCGAACGGACTATGGTTGTTGGTTCTCTGTCAAAAAGTCATGCAATGACAGGCAGTCGTCTGGGTTGGGTTATTGCGCCTGAGCATATGATTGAAATGATCAATGATTTGGCGACAAACACCACTTATGGTGTGGCGGGGTTTGTTCAGCACGCTGGCCTTTGCGCGCTGCGCTTGGGGCCCGAATTTGAGGCACAAATTGCCGCGCCTTTCCGCCGCCGCCGCGACATAGCATTGAACATTTTACGTGACTTTCAAGATATCGGCGCGGTACCGCCCAAAGGTGCAATGTATATGATGCTGGACCTGCGCAAAACAGGCCTGTCAGGCGAAGAGTTTGCGCTGCGTTTGTTAGATGAACGTCACATCGCAGTAATGCCGGGCGAAAGCTTTGGACAAGCAGCTGCGGGCCATATTCGGGTCGCATTGACGATTGCTGACGATGCTTTTGCTATTGCATTTCGCGAAGTTTGTAAGTTCGCGCAAGACCTGATTGATGGCTAATCCTATTTCATCTATTCGCAATTTGGGCCCCGCGGTCGAAGCCGCCTTTGCCGAAATTGGCATTACGACAGCGCAAGAGGTTCGCGATTTAGGCGCAGACGAAGCCTATCGTCGTCTGTTGCAGGGCGGCAAGACACGCCCGCATTTCATTGGCTATTATGTCATGGTCATGGGGTTGCAGGGGCGTCCGTGGAACGATTGCCAAGGTCAAGAAAAGATCGACTTGCGCAAGCGCTTTGATGAAATAAAGGCCAGCGTTAAACCCAAGGATTTTGACAATGAAATCGAAAGAATTCTAGATCAAATAGGGGTACGTGCCAAAAAGTGACCCTGCGCATAGCGTCGCACCAGTTTGGTGTTCAACGATGTGCGCACGGATTTAAGTCATTTTGTTTTCACGTAGTTTGAAGGTCAGCCAAATCAGGGCCGCACCCGCCAAGGCAAGAAACGGAACCATCGCAATGTTTACCGCCGTCCAGCCTTGGATTGCTGATCCCCCCGAGCAATTCATTAAACCACCTGATGCCAATGACGCGACTGTGACGCCTCCGAACACAATCAGGTCGTTCATGCCCTGAACAATGCCTTTTTCTGATGGAGAATGCGAGCTTGCCAACATAGTCGTCGCGCCAATAAAGCCAAAATTCCAACCAACGCCCAACAGGATGAGCGCAAGGAAAAAGTTTTCAACGTCAACGCCTTGGAGTGCGACCAAACCGGCTGCGCCCAGAATGACTAGGCCTGTTGCGATAATTGGCTTTACCCCGAACCTTGCGATCAAGTGGCCGGTGAAAAACGACGGTATGAACATCGCCAAAACATGTGCTGAAACAACATCGGCAGCCGTGTTTTGGGTAAACCCGCAGCCAACAACCGCCAATGGTGTGGACGTCATCACAAGGTTCATCAAGGCATAAGAGACCATCCCACATATTACCGCGACCGCAATCGCCGGGCTGGTCAACAGTTGCCAACGGGTTCGTCCTTTGGGTGCGTCGGCCGCAGGACGTTGAGGCGTTGGAATATTGATGAAAAAGAACAAAAGCGAACCGACGATATTGATCGCAATAACGGCCATGTATGCGCCCATAAACGGGACCACCATCGATTGGGATGTCACTTTGACCAATTGGGGTCCTATGATAGCTGATGCCAAGCCGCCCGCCATGACATAAGAAATGGCTTTTGGACGAAAATCATCAGACGCAGTGTCTGCGGCTGCAA
This sequence comes from Paracoccaceae bacterium, assembly GCA_009920815.1. Taxonomy (GTDB): domain Bacteria; phylum Pseudomonadota; class Alphaproteobacteria; order Rhodobacterales; family Rhodobacteraceae; genus CAJXSD01. The sequence continues at coordinate 4,949 of RFZH01000113.1, read as the reverse complement.
AGCGGTAAAATCCTTGGGCAGACATGTAAATCCCCGTCAGGAAAGATCCGATCAAAAACACCGTGAAGGAATGTAAATACAGGCCATATGCGCCGATTGCGCCCCCTAAGGCGCCGCCGAACGCACCGATAAAGAATCCAACACGGCGACCGTATTTTTGCATGATCAAAGACATGGGTGTTGCAGAAATCATAGATCCCAAAACGATCAGTGAAATTGGCAAAGTGGCGAAGCATGCGTTCGTTGCAAGTGTTTGACCCGCCAAGCCGCCAATTGTGAAAATCATCGGCATTTGTGCGCCTAAAACAGCTTGCGCCAATACCAAAATCATTACATTCCGTTTGGCCACTGCATTAGTTGTGTCTGTCATCAATCATTCAGTCTATTTTGATATTTGGATAAAAGGATATACCCTTGTTGAAATATCGCTTATCACTCGTCTTTAGCTAAATCAAACTGAAAGGTTCAGTTTTGCGTGAGCGCATTATTCAAACTCAATCTTGTGTCGACGAGGGCGCAGCCTGGCTTGCGCAGAATTGCGCGGGTTTTGATAGATTAATCGCAGCGACGGGTGCGCTTCCGTTGCGCCGCCGTGATGATGGATTTGATCGGCTGTTAGCGGCGATTGTGTCACAGCAACTGTCAGTCGCATCTGCAGCAAGCATTTGGAAGCGGGTTGAAGATGCACATATGACCACGCCTGCCGCGATTTTGGCGGCCACTGATGATGATCTGCGCGCCTGTGGTCTAAGCCGTCAAAAAATTGTCTATATCCGCGCCTTGGTTGATGAAAACATTGATTACGCGTCGCTGCGCGATATGCCATCGGCGGATGTGATTACCACTTTAACCCGCGTCAAAGGTATCGGGGTGTGGACAGCCGAAATTTATGCCATGTTCAGTCTTGGCCGTGCAGATGTGTTTGCCCCGGGAGACTTGGCATTGCAAGAGGCGGTTAAAATCTTGTTTGATCTGCCGCAGCGTCCAAGTGAAAAAGAGCTGCGCGTTATGGCCCTAGCTTGGAGCCCATGGAGAGCTGTTGCAGCCCGTGGATTATGGGCCTATTACAAACACATCAAAGAACGAGAAGGCATAGCACAATGACACGGGTATTAAACGCGGGCCGCAAAGAACCATTATCAGGCGAAACACGATCTGTTGTTGTTTTTTTGCATGGCTATGGCGCAAATGGTGCCGATTTATTAGGTCTCGCTGACCCTTTGTCTGAACATATGCCGGATACGTTGTTTGTGGCACCCGATGCCCCCGAACATTGCGCGGGATCGCCGATGGGGTTTCAATGGTTCCCTATCCCTTGGATTGATGGCTCTTCAGAAGAAGAAAGCCAGCGCGGTATGCAGGCGGCTGTCGAAGATCTGAACGCGTTTCTTGATGCGTTGATGGTCGACGAAGATATTTTGCCCGAACAGGTTGTTTTGTTCGGTTTTTCCCAAGGGACGATGATGTCGTTGCATGTCGCACCACGTCGCGAGGATGCGATTGCTGGCGTTGTCGCGTTTTCAGGTCGCTTATTGGAACCTGAACTTTTGACGGACGAGGCCATTAGCCGGATGCCGATTCTTTTGGTCCATGGTGACCAAGATGATGTGGTTCCCGTAAAGGCATTGCCCGAGGCCGCTGAAGCTTTGCAAAAAGCAAACTTCAAAGAAGTCTATGCCCATATCCAAAAAGGCACAGCACATGGCATTGCACCCGATGGATTATCCGTTGCCTTGGCCTTTATGCGCGATAAGCTCAGTTTCTAAGTGCACCGTCACGCCGCGCGTACGGATCAATGACCATTCTAAGGTGCAAATCCCATATCACGGGGCTTGCGCCTTTTTTAATACGAGATATAGTGTTCCATGAGGATCTGAAGACGACCCACGGTGAACCGACGAGGACAGCGATGGAACACGATTTTAGAAACGACTTTGTGCGGCCCCCGATCGGGGGGAAACATCACCCCGCATTGGTGTTAAATGCGGATTATCGGCCTTTGTCCTATTATCCGCTGTCGCTGTGGTCGTGGCAGGATGCGATCAAGGCGGCCTACATGGATAGGGTGGATATTGTCGCGGAATATGATGCCTATGTCAGTAGCCCGACAACCCGCATCAAAATCCCATCCGTTGTCGTGTTGAAAGACTATGTAAAACCTCAAAAGCGCGTGGCCTTCACGCGCTTTAATTTATTTTTAAGGGATGAATTTCGGTGTCAATATTGTGGATCAAAGGGCGATTTAACCTTTGATCATGTGGTGCCCCGCGCGGCGGGTGGGATCACCAGTTGGGAATCGATCTGGATTGCATTTGCGCAAACCGCCACGTCGACCAAGCGTGCATGAATTACAAAGCGCAGGCCGTCGGTTCCCACCCAATCATTTGCATGAAAGTTGGGTGGATTTCCTTTATTGGGATAGTGAATTGGATGGGTAATATTCCATAGGTTGTTCTATTGTGTTTTTAACAGATCTCTGGACATCCAAATAGCGAAATGACGAAAAACCTATTTTACAACGACATGATTGGCGTGGCAGTGGTGTCGGTGCTATTTGCCATATTTTATTTATCGGTGGCCAAGCGGATGGATTGCCGCTGTATTCAAAACTTGCCATCATTCCCGTATTCGCTGTCTCATTAACTTCATTTAGTCAGTTGCAATATGTCGCCTATGGCGCGCCGTTTCTATCGTTAAAAACCGTGATCAAGGGCGTGAGTTTTGGCATTGTCATGGCCTGCATTCATCTGTCTGCTATCGCTGACTTATCGGATCGATTGGCTGTCGTTATTATTTTCTTAACACAATTTATAGTCACCTCTTTCTTTTGGGCGTTGCTTTCACCGCGCTCGTTGACCGACAAACAGGTTAAAAAACAAACACGGTTTCAAACCGTCCAAGAATTAGAAGCCTATAACGCATCATTGACTATCGATCGTGGGGACATTGTCACAGCTATTATGATTGCGGTGATTGCAATAATTTCAATTGTGTGGGGTAATTCGTTAGTTGGGATAAGTTTTTTACTACATTCGAATTTCATAGTGGCACACAAAATCCAAATTAGCACAGAACCTTTGTGGTATTCTGCGTTACGACAAACCGTTTTCTTTTTGTCGTTTGGATTAACAGTTGGACACGGTGTTTCATAATGCGCCGCCCCATCGCGGAAGAGGGGCGATGGGGCGGCGCGCGTCCCCGCTGCATCAAAGTTGGGGAACCTTAAGGGTGACAGCGGGGAAACCAAATGTTTTTTGCAATAATGCCTCACAGCAGGTGATAGCGCGTTAAGAAGATGACCTTAGCGCCAGAAAGGTTTTTCGGCCTCTGCCTTTGCCGCATCGCGAGATATCCCAATATCGAATAGGTGGTGATCCTCTAATGACTTTAGGGCGCGACGGCTTTTGCTGCGGTGGTTCCAATGTGTCACAATCACGGCCGCGCAGAAAAACGGTTGCGAGTGTTGGCAGCGTTGTTACCTGCGCCAATTGCTCTAACAAGACGATCTGATGTAGGCGTGATTGTGACATAATAAACCTCAATTGTATTGATACAAAAACATAATTGTTTAGTAATTGTACTATGCGTTAGGCTAGAAATGAACGCAAAGGATGAATTGTGATGAAATCAATTTCCCAAAGGTTGCCAAGCGGGGCCAAGAAAACAAAATACGATAAGCTGATCGGTTTGTTGAAAGAACAGATCGAAACAGGGCGTCTTAAAGCGGGTGATCGTTTGCCGCCTGTTCGTAATTTGGCTTATGACATTGGGGCGGCGCCCGGAACGGTTGCGCGTGCCTATAAAGAGCTGATCAAAAATGGCTATCTCGAAGCGGGCGTGGGGCAGGGTACCTTTGTGCGGCGATTCAAGGCTGCCGTTATTAAATCCTCGGTGCGCACAATGTATCTCCGCTCGCCCCGTTTGCCAGATATTGGGCAGGTTGATATTTTACGCCTTGGCTTTGTTGAATTTGCCAATTCGGCGGGTTTTGATGAATTGATGGCCTATCCAACGCGTGCAGACACTTATGACCTGCAGTCAGCTTATCTGAGTTATTTCGATGATGTACCTTTAGGGTATGTTGAACCAGATGACGTGGTCATTACCCATGGTGGCCAACATGGCGGCGTTGTTGCACTGCAAACGATTCAGAAATTGCGCCCCGGGGGAATCATTGTCGAAGACCTATCGTATCAGGGTTTCAAATCTGCTGCAGATTTGGTCGGTATCACCGTTCACGCAGTGGGCATGGATGAACATGGACCAGATCCCGATCAGATACGTGCCATCATTGCCGAACATCGGATCGCTGCAATTTTTTCATCCGCCGAAGTCAACAACCCAACGACTATTCGGACAACAAACGAGCGCCGCGCCGAAATCGCCGATATCGCGCGCGAACATGGGATCCATATCGTCGAAGACGACTGTTATCGCGTCGGGGCATACAGTGGGGTCAGCTATCGATCACTTTACCCCCAACGCTCATGGTATATTTCGTCCTTTTCTAAATCTATTTCGCCTGCATTGCGGATCGGTTGCGTCATCTGTCCATCTGGCACCGCATCCATGTTGAAAAACACGGTCTTTTTCAATTCTCTTGGGGTATCACGATCAAATTGCGAGGTTGCAAAATTCGTATTGTGTCACCCAAAAATTGGTGAAATTCAGGCGTTGATTTCAGAAGAAACAAACAAATACTTACAAGAAACCGTCAACCGTTTGGGTCAGTTCGCGATACGCTGGCGCGAAAATGTGCCGATGCTTTGGCTAGAATTGCCGCGGGGATGGCGGACAACTGCGTTTTGCCAGGCGGCGCAAGATCGCGGTGTGCTGGTATCATCGTCAGAAGTCTTTACCACCCGCGACGGCAACGCCCCCCAAGCGGTGCGCATCGCAGTTAATGCCGAATATGGATTGGAGAGATACCTTGAGGCGATTGACGTGCT
>RFZH01000112.1 GCA_009920815.1 Paracoccaceae bacterium | reverse complement strand
ACCGGATTTTGGAGGCTGAAAATGGCAGAATTTGAAAACGTCCGCTCAGCGATCGGCGCACGCGCCGCGCGGATTGACGAAGGGCTACGCGCCCACATGAACAAAGTTTACGGCACGATGTCCGTGGGCTTGATTATAACCGCCTTGGCCGCTTGGGCAATCGCGGGATTGGCGGTTACGACTGATCCATCGCAAGCCGCAGGCCAAATGCAAAATGGCACGATGTTGACATCATTTGGCGCGGCAATTTACACCTCGGCCCTACGCTGGGTGATTATGCTGTTGCCACTTGGTATGGTCTTTGGCTTTGGTGCCGCAGCTAACCGCATGTCGGCGGCAGGCGCTCAGTTGTTCTTTTACGCATATGCGGCAGCGGTCGGCGCTTCGCTAAGCTCGATTTTTGTGTTCTACACAACGTTCTCGATCATTGAGACATTCTTTATCACAGCGATTTCGTTCGCAGCTCTGTCTTTATGGGGCTATACCACGAAAAAAGACATCTCAGGCTGGGGTTCGTTCTTGATCATGGGTGTCGTTGGCATCTTGATCGCGTCAATCGTGAACATCTTTCTGGCGTCAAGCGCCGTTCACTTTGCGATTTCAGTTTTGGGCGTTTTGATCTTTGCTGGTCTGACTGCATATGACACACAAAACATCAAAAACACATATGTCGCGCATGCGCATCATGGTGACGGTGAATGGCTGGAAAAGTCTGCAATCTTTGGTGCACTTCAACTGTACCTGGATTTCATCAACTTGTTTATGTTCTTGCTGCAATTCCTTGGCAACCGCGAATAAGCAAGCCGCCTGAAACAAAACGAAAGGGGCCTTACAGGCCCCTTTTTTGTACGCACGTTAAGACTACAAAAAAAACACTACGCTTTCTTTGGCGGCCGTTTATCAAAGGCGGGAACCCCATCTGGGATATGCTGGTACGCTTGTTTGTCACAGGTAAAAATCGCAGCAGTTGCATGAAATACACTTGGATCATCTAAGGTACCGACTTTGACGATCATAGAATTCGGACGCGACGGGCTGCGCGATCCAATACCTGTACCGCAGGTCGCGCAAAAGTGACGTTTTACCGGATTTTCCAAGTCAGGGCGCGCAAAAATAGCCGGCGCTCCTTTTGTGTAACGGAAATCGTTTTCGCCAAAAACCATCACTATATTGGCATTTCCCCCGGTAATATAGCTGCATTCGCGACAATGGCATTGAAATTGTGCTTCAACTTCGCCATCAATTTCATAGGCCAAAGCGCCACAATAACACCGTCCTGATAACTGCATAGATCATTCCTTTTTCATATAAGTTTTACATTTTAGCGATGCTTTACCGGATGGCTTTTTACATAGCTTCCATTTCTTTTCGCACTTTATAGGCCTGCGTTGTCGTATCAATAGCGACATCAGACCAAGTTAAAACCGAACCTTTTGGGATGTTGTTTTTCAATGCAACACCATGCGCCAAACCAATCGGCAGGCCACCGTGTGCCAGCGAAGTTTTTGCGGGCATTAACTTGCCCCAAACGCAAAATCCCCCTTCTCCGTCCAAGACTTGGCCCGCTGATAGATCAGATTTCGCAACTGCAACAACGTCTGCATTAAATCCCTGTGTTGATCCCGTCGGGCGGCCAAGAATAGCAGCTGACAATATGGACACATTCAATTCAAGCCCGATTAAGTGGAACGGCTTGTACATCGCAGAATAACGCCCAGTCGCATCGGTATTCATGCCATATTGCCGAAAACACGCTGCAGCGTAATCATTCGGTGCTTCGATTACAACGTAAACACCCCAACGCAAATCTTTGAAAACAGGCCGTCCATCGCGTTCAAGGGATGAAACAACCTCAACATACCCTTTACCTTCTAATTGCCCTCCATCGGTGCTGGGGCGCAAAATGTGGGCTAAATCGTCCATTCCAGCGGGCGGAAAAGCCAACCCATTTTGTGGGACAGATAAACCTGTCGCATTCGCAATTGCAGCCATTTCCAGCGCCGATTTTGTCCCATCCAAAAACGAATTAAACATCTGGCTGTTCATTCCTGCGGCCATGGCTTGCTCTGGCGTCAAACCATAATGGTTCCAGACTGTATCAGGCGTAGAATTATGATAGCTTGGCAAAAACTTTGTGCCTTTGCCTGCGGCAACGACGTTAAATCCAGTTGAGCGCGCCCATTCCACCAATTCACAGGTAAGCGCAGGTTGATCCCCATAGGCCATAGAGTACACAACACCCGCCGACCGCGCCCGCGCCGCCAAATAGCCACCAGCCAAAACATCTGTCTCGACGTTGACCATTACAATGTGGTGGCCATTCTCGATCGCACCCAGCGCATGAGATATACCGGCAATTGGATTACCGGTTGCCTCGACCACGACGTCTAAGCCATATCGTTTCATCATGTCATGCGCATCGTCGCAAAATTCAGTTGCATCAATCAATGCCTCGCACCAACCGACGTCACGACAGGCGGTTTTCGCACGCTGTGGATTTAGATCTGCGATAGCGACAACTTTTAGCGCCGTACTGTTTGGCACCTGAGATAAAAACATTGACCCAAACTTGCCCGCCCCGATCAAGCCCACTTTGACGGGGTCGTTTCGATCTTGTCGGGCGATCAGGTCTTGATAGATATACATGTCAAATCACCTTGTAATGCGACACTAGCGTTGCATTTGATTATCGCTGCGTCAATTTATAAACCAAGTGACAGAATGACAAATCGCGACAAAAATGCAGCTTTTCTCAGTCGGAATATTTGCTACAACGCGGCTCTAATCTTGGAGTGTGCCTATGCCATATGAATGGACCCCGCCAACCGATTCAGAAATAGAACACCAAATGGATCTTTGGCCCTATGGATCCTTACCGAACAAGGGCTTCGCGGCCTTTATCATGACAACATTCACCCTATTATCCCTACCCCTTTATGTGGTTATGGGAACCCTAGTTTTTTGGGGTTTGTTCCCGTTTATTCTGCTGGCTGTTTGGGGAATTTGGTTTGCGCTTAGAAAAAACGTTAGAGATCGATCAATTCTTGAGCGCCTTAGTATTCAGGCACAAGAGTGTACGCTGACCCGTCAAAATCCAAAAGGAGATGTCCAAAATTGGAACTGCAATCCATTTTGGGTGCGGGTACATTTACACGAAACCGGAGGTCCGGTACCGAACTATGTTACACTAAGCGGCAATGGACGCGAGGTCGAAATCGGGGCATTTTTGTCAGAAGATGAACGAAAAGCCCTGTACCAAGACCTGAAAGACAGGTTTCATGCCTATCGTTGATCTATGAGGACAAACGATCTTTGACCTTTGGCCCGACTGCGCCGAAATCCATCTGACCGGTGTATTTAGACTTTAGCACTGCCATCACGCGGCCCATGTCACGAATCGAATTTGCACTTAACTCTGCAATTGCGTCGGATATCGCGGCATCAACTTCTTCGTCATCCAACTGACGTGGCAAGAATTCTTCGATCACGCCAATTTCTGATGTTTCGCGCTCGGCTAAATCAAGACGCCCAGCCTCTTCATAAGTTTTGGCACTTTCCTGACGCTGCCGAGACATTTTGCCCAAGATTGCAAGGATTTCACCATCATCCACGCCGACCTCATTTCCGTCGACGCGCACAGCGATGTCGCGATCTTTGATCGCTGCATTGATCAGTCGTAGCGTCGAAAGACGTGCTGCATCTTTGTCTTTCATAGCTTGCTTGGTCGCCGCCGAAATACGTGAGCGCAAATCCATTGTGGGCATCCTCATCCTTATCCCCTACAGAGCCGTAAGGTTATCGGTAACACAAGGCAAGAGCAAGCCTTTTAAAGGTTTTGAAATTCACCGCATTCGACCTTGACCCCGCGCAGACATGACACTAGTTTGCCGCAAATTTGCATCCAGGAGAGTCGAACGATGACAGCTTTGTCCGAGAAAACGCCAACAGCTTGTCTGGCGCTTGCCGATGGAACCTTGTTTTACGGAAATGGCTTTGGCGCGACCGGCGTTACGGTAGCGGAGTTATGTTTCAACACGGCAATGACTGGATATCAAGAAATCATGACCGACCCGTCCTACGCTGGTCAAATCGTGACTTTTACATTCCCACACATCGGTAATACCGGCGTCACAGACGAAGATGACGAAACTGCCGATCCTGTGGCCGCAGGAATGGTCGTCAAATGGGATCCAACTGCGCCGTCCAACTGGCGGTCTACAAGCACGCTGTCAGAATGGCTTGCCCGTCGCGGCCGTATCGCGATTGGCGGCATTGATACACGTCGTCTAACCCGCGCAATCCGCATGCAAGGCGCACCGCATGCAGCATTAGAGCACAACCCTGAAGGTGTGTTTGACACCAATGCCTTGGTCAAAAAGGCGCGCGAATTTGCAGGGCTTGAAGGCTTAGATTTGGCCAAAGACGTCACATGCGCACAATCCTATCATTGGGACGAAATGCGGTGGGCATGGCCCGAGGGATATTCAGCCCAGGAAAAACCACGCCACAAAGTTGTTGCTTTGGACTATGGTGCAAAGCGCAATATCCTGCGCTGTCTTGCATCGGCAGGCTGTGACGTAATTGTCATGCCAGCACATTCAACCGCCGAAGATGTGATGGCCCATAATCCTGACGGCATATTTTTATCAAATGGTCCCGGGGATCCTGCAGCAACCGGTGAATATGCCGTCCCGATGATCCGCGAACTGCTGAAAAAAGATCTTCCTATTTTTGGGATTTGCTTGGGCCATCAAATGTTGGCTTTGGCATTGGGTGCAAAAACAATTAAAATGAACCATGGCCACCATGGCGCGAACCATCCTGTCAAGGAACACCAAACGGGTAAGGTTGAAATAACGTCGATGAACCACGGTTTTGCCGTCGATGCGCAAACACTGCCTGACAATGTAGAAGAAACCCACGTTTCTCTGTTTGACGGGTCAAACTGCGGTATCCGCCTAAAGGGTCGCCCAGTGTTTTCGGTTCAGCATCACCCAGAAGCATCGCCAGGTCCGCAAGACAGTTTTTACCTATTCGAACGCTTTGCTGCGTCAATGGCTTAACGTTTTAATTAAAATTTAACAAATTTCTGTCTCCTCTATCTGATGGTAGAGGAGATTTTTTTTGTCATTGGCCGCGCGACATACACCGCCATCGCGATCTTTGCGTCGTCGTGAATTTCGCGGCCGCCCCTTGGGGCAAATATTGGTATCATCGGGACGCTTGTCTCAGGCATCGCTGGATTTTGCTCTGGATCTGCAAACTGAAACGGGTGGCCCCTTGGGACAGATCCTTGTCGCCCATCATTTTATCAGCCCAGAAGAAGTAAGCGAAGCATTGGCCGCCCAATCAGGACACGGCGCTGCGCGACGCTCGCATGAAGCGGGTCTGACAATTCCAGGTGATCCAAAGTTTTGGATTAGAGCGGGGCTTATGCCATGGTCAAGAACCAAGACAGGGTGGAAAGTTGCAACAAGCAACCCACGCGAGGGCGAAAAATATCGCCCAGAGTTAGAAAGCATATTAGGCAAATTTGATTTGATATGGGCAAGCCCGGACCAAATTCAGTCGGCACAAACATCCCAATTTCAATCGTATCTCTGCCATCAGGCTGAATTCGGTTTACCCACTCATTGGTCATGTCGCGACTATGAACCGCGCAAGGCGATCCTCTTCCTTGCCGCTATTATGGCCGTGGGCATGATGTTCTTATTGTTGGCTGGGACGGCCACTTCGCTCTTCCATGTCGTACTGGGACTTTCACTTTTGGGTCTTTTTGGGTCGATCGCGTTAAAAGCCGCCATCTTGTCGACAACCGATCAGACAAAGACAGTGCGTACACCAAAAAATGCGATCGACATTTGGCCAACCATCTCGGTCATGGTGCCTCTTTTCAAAGAAACCAAAATCGCTGAGCGGCTTATCGAGCGATTAAAGATGCTGGATTATCCGCGTTCGCATCTGGACGTCATCTTATTGCTGGAGGAATGCGATCCAAAAACACGCGACGTTCTGATCCATACAGCATTGCCGAGCTGGATGCGTATTATCGAGGTCCCCGAAGGCCGTGTCCAAACAAAACCGCGGGCAATGAATTATGCATTGCCGTTTTGCCGCGGCGACATTATCGGGATCTATGACGCCGAGGATGCACCTGAACCAGATCAACTTAGCAAAGTCGCCGTTCACTTTGCCCAAAGCCCACCAGAGGTTGTTTGCGTGCAAGGCCGCTTGGATTTTTACAATACCCATTCTAATTGGATGGCGCGTTGTTTTACGATCGAATATGCAAGTTGGTTTCGTGTGATATTGCCCAGGCTGATAACCCTTGGAGGTCTCATTCCACTGGGGGGGACGACCTTGTTTTTTCGCAAATCAGCGCTATTGGAATTGGGCGGTTGGGATGCGCATAATGTGACCGAAGATGCTGATCTCGGCGTACGCCTCGCCCGAGCGGGCTATCGTTGTGAGATGTTGGACAGCACAACCTTTGAAGAGGCAAATAATAAACCGCTTGCTTGGATTAAGCAGCGTTCTCGTTGGCTAAAGGGTTACTTGATCACTTATCTTGTACATATGCGATCACCGCTCAGACTGTGGCGAGACCTAGGACCCCGAAAATTTCTATTGTTTCAACTTTTGTTTTTGAACACGCTTTTGGGCTTTAGCCTCGCGCCAGTTTTTTGGGTGCTGTGGGGGATAAGTCTTGGGTTAATCGGGCCTCACGACTTAGGTCTGGCCACTTGGGTTTATTGGGTGATTTCGATTGCCTGCGTCGGATCATTTGCGATCGAAGCCTTGATCGGTACGATCGCAGTTTCAAAAAGCGGTCACATTGCGCTTGGGCGTTGGGTAATCACAACATGGGCCTATTTTCACCTTGGCAGCGTGGCAATGTACAAAGGCGCATGGGAAATGATCGCTGCCCCCTTCTATTGGGACAAAACCGATCATGGATAACGGGTTATGAATGGCTTTTTGCATCCAATTTTAGGCGGGTCATGAATGCAACAGAAATATGGGTGCGCAGCGCATCAAATGCCGCGTTTTCATGGCCTGCAATGATGGCATCAACAATTTGCTGATGCTCTTGCATAGCGACCTCGCCACGCCCCTCAGCGGCAAGCGATGTCGTCGCCATCAGCGCCATTGAGCGATGTAACAGGTCAAGTTGCTGCACCAAAAAGCGGTTGTGAGATGCAAGGTGAATTTGTTTGTGAAACCGCCGATTTGCACGTGCTAAGGCATTCGGATCATTTACGATCTTGCGATCCTCATCCACCATGTCTTGCAGAACGCGCTTTTCCTCAGGGGTTGCATGTTTGGCGGCCAATTTAGCCGCCAGCCCTTCTAATTCGGCACGCACGACATACAGCTCGGCCATCTGGTTATGATCCAGCGATGCAACGATCAAACTACGGCCATCGCGCGCCAACAGTGATTGCGTTTCAAGCCGCTGCAGCGCTTCGCGAACAGGCGTCCGTGATACGCCCAACCGATCTGCCAACTCACTTTCAACCAGACGATCACCTGGGCGATAGATACCGGTGTCAATTGCCTCTAGTATCAGTGTATAGGCATCTTTATGTGT
>RFZH01000111.1 GCA_009920815.1 Paracoccaceae bacterium | reverse complement strand
GTGTAAATTCACGCTGTGACATCGCGTGAATGCCCATGTTTTTGTCAAACAAAATTGCTCTGGTCGATGTGGTTCCTTGATCGATAGCTAACACAAATCGTGACATTTGATCCCCATAGAATTTGTTAATGATTAGCCCATGGGCCATGTTGGCCTTTACGTCCATCAAAGCGTTCAAAACCGTGTAGGCCAAAATAATCCCGTTGGCCCTGAATCATATCTGCCGACCCGCGTGCAGTGCGCATGGCATCAAAATAAGCTAGCCCTGACGCTAATGCGGGCATTGCAATGCCGTGTAATGTTGCCTTTGCAACGACTTGACGTAGGGCTGTGTGGCTGCCTTTGATAAGCTCGGCAAAAAAAGGTGCAAACATGAGATTGCGATCATCAGATTCCGCCAGCGCCGTCGCCATGTCATCTAACATGCGTGACCGAATGATACATCCCTGACGCCATGTGCGCGCAATTGTCGGCAAATCAAGATCCCAGCCAAATTCACGGGATGCAGCGGCGATCATTGTGAAACCTTGTGCGTAACAAAGGATCTTGCCACAGATCAGCGCCTTTTCTAAATCGCTGTCGCTTGGTGCGTCCGATCCCATTGGGACGGGGGCAGCGCCAAACAGATCTTGACCGATTGCACGTTCATCGCGGCGCGACGAAAGATTGCGCGCTACGACAGCTGCTTCGATACAGGGAATAGGCGCCGCCAGTTGTTGTGCTTCGATCACGGTCCAACGGCCAGTGCCTTTTTGACCAGCGGCATCAACGATAATGTCCAAAAGGGGTTGACCCGTTTCAGCATCAATTGATCCTGCAACTTTCCCCGATATTTCGATTAGATAAGATTGCAACGTGCCTTCGTTCCAGCGATCAAAGACCGATGCGATATCTGCGCTGCTTTGGCCCATGCCATCGCGCATGATTTGATAGATCTCAGCGATCATTTGCATGTCCGCATATTCGATCCCGTTATGTACTGCTTTTACAAAATGGCCGGCACCCTCGTCACCCATCCATGCCGCGCAGGGTTCGCCATTGTGTTTTGCTGATATCGCTTCAAGTACAGGCGCAACACGATCCCAATAGGCGCGTTTCCCACCGCCCATGATTGCGGGACCGTGGCGTGCGCCTTCTTCGCCGCCTGACACACCAATGCCCATAAATGGCAAATCACCCGCTTCTGCAGCGCGGCGATTTGTGTCGTGAAAATTTGCGTTTCCTGCATCAATGATTAGGTCGTCGTCACCCAATAGCGGACGCAAAGCCGCGATTTGATCGTCGACGGGTTGTCCCGCTGGCACCATCAAGATTATTGCGCGGGGAACTTGGATTGCGTCAACAAAATCAGCTAGACTTTCGGTTGGGGTAATCATATCGGCCAGTTCGGCCGCATTGGCGTGAAAATCACGCGTCACCTGGGTTGTGCGGTTCCAAACTGCGATTGGAAATCCTTTTTCAGCGATGTTTGATGCCAGCGCCGCGCCCATTGTGCCCAAGCCAATCAGACCAATCTGTGATTTCGCCATAGGGTCCCCCGAAAAAATGACTGTAATGTTAGCGGTATACATGGGTATTCCAAGTGGTTCAATTTTTAATTCGAGCCTGTTTCAAACGCATGTAATTTACATTCCTCAAATATAGATTGATAGTACATCAAAGTGTTTATGGGGTGTCATGTGAGACGCAGATCGATGTTAATCAATAGGTATTTATTTGCCCTTTTTTGCATACTGTGCCCTGTTTCAGCCGTATCGGAGACGATCACGATTTTTGCGGCTTCCAGCATTGGCACCGTTATTAAAGATATTGCCAAAGAATTTGAGATTGCGACGCAAAACACGGTGACGGTTGTTACCGCAGGGTCATCAACATTGGCGCGACAAATTGAAAACGGCGCGCCCGCTGATTTGTTTCTATCTGCAAACGTTGCATGGGCAGATTACATTGAAAAGCAGGTTCCAGCAACGATTGTCGCGCGAAAGGACATTGCAGAAAATAGCCTGGTTCTGGTCACTAGCGATATCGACATTTTACCTTTTGATGATATCGCCAAATTGACCGAGAACATGAATTTTCCTGACACCATTGCGATGGCCATGTTATCATCAGTGCCTGCAGGAATTTATGGCAAGGCGTCATTGACATTTTTAGGCATGTGGCCAAGCGTCGAACCTTATGTTGTTCAGGCTGATAATGTGCGCACAGCATTGCAATTTGTTGCCTTGGGCGAAGCAAAGTTCGGGGTTGTTTACGCAACGGACGCCTTGTTAGACGATCGCGTCCGCGTGGTGTATAGATTTCCAAATGAAAGCCATGACCACATAGTTTATCCTCTTATCCAATTGACTAAAAATAAGATATCACAGGAGTTTTATAACTTTGTGATATCTCGCACCGCGCTTGAGATCTTTGAAAAATACGGCTTTATCGTACCGATGGCAAAAAATTAGCTATCTTGTTTGCGGGACGAAAATGCCAAATGCTTTTGATGCTTGGAAACGAAGGATTGCAAATGGAACACTTGAAAAAATTGTCCCATCTAAGCGTTATTTTGATCACAGCGCAGGTTTTGGTCTCCGCTGCTTCTATGGTTGTTGAAGTGGTCGCAGGCAGGGTGATCGCACCCTATGTTGGAATGTCCCTCTACACTTGGACGTCTATAATAGCGGTCGTGTTGGCAGGATTTTCATTGGGTCACTGGATAGGGGGGCATGTCGCGGCCAAATCGTCCCAGCGCGCTCTTGCGGAAACGGCCATTTGGATGCTGGGCGCCGCGCTTTCGAGTGCGCTTATTATTTGGATATTGCGCGCGGTTTCAGGTTATGCGCTTGCCACTTTTGATGGTCAGGTCGGTGCCATTTTGGTTTTAAGCATGGCCGCATTTTTTGTGCCGTCGTTGTGTGCTGGGATACCTGCGCCTGTGCTGACCCAGATTATTATGGATATCAATCCAGAAAAAGCAGCGCACAGATTGGGAATAATGTATGCGGCTGGTGCCATTGGGGCAATTGTTGGCACCTTGGCGTCCGGTTTTATATTCATAGCTTGGCTGGGATCATCCCTGACATTGGCGTTGATCGTATGCGTGTATTCCGTTCTTGCGGTTATGTTTTGGGTGATTGCCTACGGATGGCGGACCAAATCGACTTTGGCGGTGATAGGCGGTGGTGTGGCGACCATACTGCTGGCTGGTGGACTTCAGGCGATGCCTGCTGTCTGTACGGACGAGACAGATTATTTTTGCATACGCGTGGTAGATATTTCGGATGGCCGTCGTGGGATGGTTCTGGATCACCTTGTTCACGGTATAGCGGCACAAAATGATCCAATGACGATGTACACAGACCATGCCGCCGCGCTGGATCATATTGCGTTAAAGCTGGTTTCTGATAGTGCTTTTTCAGCATTTTTCATCGGTGGTGGAACCTATTCCATTCCACGCAAGTGGCAGAGTTTGTTTCCAAAGGCCCAAGTCACCATTGCTGAAATTGACCCAAGCGTGACAAAAGCTGCCCAAGATCATTTTTGGTATGATCCTAGTCAAGATCACATCGTTCACCAAGACGCGCGCCGATACCTAGGGGCGACCGCGCGGACCTATGACGTCATTATCGGCGATGCATTCACGGACATCGCAGTACCCGAGCATTTGATCACACGTGAATTTTTCGAACTGGTTCAAAGCAAGTTGAGCCCGAATGGTCATTATTTGATGAACGTCATTGATTATAGCGATAGCATGCTGGTCATTGGTTCTGTCGCTAAAACATTGGCCGCTGTTTTTCCAAATGTCGAGATATGGACACAAGCAAAACGTCCCGAACCAGGAGAGCGTCTAGTATTCATCGTTGTGGCCGGTGCGCAGCCGCTTGATTTTGACACAATCACCTTTAATTCACCGGATTTGATGCAGTTTTCTGCGTTCGATCCTCTTTTTACCCAGCAGCTGGCTATGATTGATGGGGCAGTCCTCTTTGAGGATGATTATACGCCTATCAATCGAATGCTGGGTGGTCGGTTTGATTGAACATTCATGATCAAAGCTCTCGCCAGATCACAGAACAAGCCGTTTTTGCGTAATTGGAATCGCCCGGGCATTTTCCAAGTGGGGGCGTCTGTCGCGCCTTTCTAGGTTTCCTATGCTTTATGCTGTAGCCATATTGAAACTGATAACCTGGTGACATCTCTAGCGCGCCTTTTGTCCCAACGACTGTCATTACATCAGTTTGGTCTGCGCCAAAGCTTGCAATGAATTGTGCGATGCGCCCGCGCGGAAATGTTAATGTGACGGCATAGGTTTCCTCTATTTCGGTAAACCTAGTGTCTTGATCGCCTTGTGATTTGACGGCGGTGACAGCGATTGGTTCGTCTTGAAACACATGCCGCGCTGCATTGATGCAATAAACCCCTAAATCTTGTAGCGGGCCACCCCAATGTTCGGCCTTAAGGCGATGGTTTCCCTGGTCTGCGTTAAAGGAAAAAACCGATGAAAAAAAACGAACATCGCCAATGTCACCGCGCCATATGCGGTCATAAAACGTCAGCGTCGCCGGATCATGATGCAAGCGGTATGCCGTCATCAGATAAACGTTGTTGGTCTTGGCTGCTGCGATCATCGCTTTTGATTCTTCGATTGTTACTGCCAATGGCTTTTCAACCAAAATGTGTTTGCCAGCGTTTGCACATAATATTGAATATCGCGCGTGCAGTGAATTCGGCAAAGCAATATAGGCCACATCAAAAACATCGTCCAGCAGCGCCGTTTCTAATGCATCATAGTGATAAACGTGCTCAATGTCGTGGAAATCGGCCAAAGTGCGTGCCTTTTCTGTATCTCCACTGATAATGGCTGTAACTTTAGAATTTCCTGTGTTCGCGACAGATGGAATAAAGGCCTCTTGTGAAATCCAGCCGGCTCCGATCACGGCATAACGAATTTTCTGCATGCGAACTTCCTTTATTTTGCGACGTGACACTATTGCGTGTTTGCGCAATAGTGTCATTTTGGTATACCATAATCAAGTTGCTAGCGGCTATCATAGATCTGACCGTTATATGAATTTTTCATGGTTCAGGTATATCGGGTCAAACGGCCGCCTTTAGAAATGGAAACCATGCGATGGACATGAATGATGGATGGCGCGGTCCAACCGTAAAAGAGGTTGCTGAGGCCGCAAACGTAGCACCAGCAACTGTTGATCGGGTTCTTAATAAACGGCCTGGCGTGCGAGAGAGTACGCGCTTACGCGTCATCGCAGCATTTGAAAAGCTTAGCCAAGAACGCAAGGATCCGGGACGAACCCGGAATATCGTTTTATTTTGCGAGTCAGGTGAAACATTTAACGCGCAAATGCGCGGCGCAATGGACAGGGCAAATCGCACCCTTCCAAATGTCTTTATTACAGGACACTACGAAACCACTTTTGAATCAGATCCAGTAACCTTTGCCCGACACTTGGAAACATTGGGTGGTCAAGCTGATGGCGTAATGGTAACCGCCCGCGAACACCCCGCAATTAATCGTGCAATCCGACGGTTGGAGTCCCTCCAAATTCCTGTTGTTTGTTTGACCACAGACCTGCCCAGTTCGCGGCGCTCGGCCTATGTTGGGAATGATCAATATGCTGCGGGTTCGGTTGCAGGACAATTGATAGGGAATGCCGTATCAACAGAAAAAGGCAACGTTTTGCTGGTCATGAGCGTTGCCTTTCGATGCCAGCAAGAACGTGAAATGGGATTTCGCCGTGCGCTTCGTGCTGATTTCTCACATTTAAAAATTGATGAGCGTGTATTTTCAAACGATACAGCAGACCAAACCTATCAACAGATCATGGGATATTTCAAAACCCATGGGTTGCCTGCGGCGATTTACAATGTCGCAGGCGCTAATCGTGGTGTTGCACGTGCGCTTGCACAATTCGACCAAGGCCAGCGCTGTGTTTTTGTTGGTCATGAATTAACCGAGCATAGCCGCACCTTATTAGAAGATGGCGTTATGAATTATGTCATCTCTCACAATTTTTTTGATGAGGTGGCGCATGCGGTTACGGTCATAAAAGATGCACATAATGCGATAAAACCGCGTTCTCGATCCAGCCACATCTTGGTACATACAAAATACAACTGCGACAATTAGGACGGTAAATATCATGGGAAAGCGGATAATATTCACAGGCGGTTCCGGTAAAGCAGGAAAGCATGCAATGCGGTATTTGCAAGATCAGGGACATCGTATCGTGAACCTGGATATGGTTGCGGCTGGTATTGACGGCATACTTGATCTGAAAACGGACATTACAGACAGTGGTCAAGTGTTTAATGCCTTGTCGGGTTATAGTCATTTTGATGACCTTGACCATGGAAGGGGTGTTCTGCCTTATGATGCAGTGGTCCACTTTGCGGCGATACCCTGTATTTTGCGCGCGCCTGACAACGAAATTTATCGTGTCAATGTCATGGGGACGTATAACATTATTGAGGCTGCGGTAAAATTGGGTATCCGCAAGGTGATTTTCGCCTCATCTGAGACCACTTATGGTGTTTGCTTTGCTGACGGCGACGTGAATCCATCTGCGATTCCCGTTGATGAAACATGTGATACCAATCCACCTGATAGCTATGCCCTATCCAAAGTTGTGAATGAAGCAACTGCGCGATCCTTTCAAAAAAGATCGGGTATCGACATTTATGGGCTAAGGATTGGGAATGTGATTGAACCGCATGAATATAAGAATTTTCCAAACTTTGCCTTGGATCCAAAAACGCGCCGGCGCAATTTCTTTAGTCATATTGATGCACGCGATTTGGGTCAAATCGTCGACCTATGCCTCAAGAAAGATGGGCTCGGGTACCAAGTATTCAATGCGACAAACGATGAAAACTCGATTGATATTCCTGCGGCTGAGTTGGCTGATACCTATTTCCCAACGGCATCGCGTTCCCGTGAATTGAAGGGTAATGAAGCGCTTTTGAGCAATCAAAAAATCCGTAAAATGCTTGGCTTTGTTCAGCGTCATAATTGGCGTGATTACATTTAGGGAAAGAGCATGGAAAAAAGAGAGATTAAAAATTCGGGCGTTTTCGTAACATCGCTAAGTTTTGGTACATCTGCTTTGGGTAATATGCCAGATACCTATGGTTACAGTGTATCAGAAGAGCGCGCTCAGATGGCGCTTGATGCTGTTTTTGCAAGCCCCGTCAATATGTTAGATAGCTCGCGAAATTATGGCTTGGGCCAGAGCGAAGCGCGCATTGGTAAAGCAATTGCACGGCATGGGGGGCTCCCTCGTGGGATGGTCATTTCAACTAAGCTTGACCGGAACATGACAAATAATAGCTTCACTGCATCTGATGCGCGGCGCTCTATCGAAGAAAGTTTGCAAGCGCTGGGCATCGAAAAGATTGATATTTTACATCTCCATGATCCAGAGCATGGCCGTGATTTATCTGAAATCACGCAAAAAGGTGGTGCTTTAGATGAATTGTTCAAGATGCGTGACGAAGGGCTAGCGACCTGCGTTGGTCTTGCGATGGGTAAAGTCGACATTATGTTGCCGCTGTTACGGGACTGGGACTTTGATGTGATGATAAACCATAACCGCTTTACATTGTTAAACCG
>RFZH01000012.1 GCA_009920815.1 Paracoccaceae bacterium | reverse complement strand
GAAATGTGCCGCGTGGGTGCGTCCCGTGGCGTCACGCATATAGGATGCGGCCGATCCCGCGCGCATTGATGCTTCGATCACCGGATCGTGCAGAAAATCATCAAAGCATTTTGTTTTGGCCGCAGCCACTGCGGGATGTGCAAAATCTTGCAATTTTAGCCACTGATAATAACTAACCAGCCGATCCCAAGGGTTTCGCACGAGGGTAAATATTGTCATCTTATCCAGCTGCGCCCCATCGACAATACCGTCAATATCGGCCAGCGTTGAATGTTTCCAAAGACGTCCCGCCGGGTTTAAGGTTTTCAAACGTGACTTGCGTCGTTTGGCCTTGGGGGTATCCCCGATCAAAATATCATCGGCCATCGCGCGTTCCTCTAACGCATGCGCCAAGGATGTCCCGCCTGTTTTGGGAATATGCACAAAAATATAACGGCGTCCGAATGAAATAATCATGTGCTGACACTGGCAGCTTTCACTATCTATGACAAGCGCAGGGCGATCATAGAACCTGCAACAATGATTAGGCCAATCCCCACAAATTGGATCAAATCTGGCACCTGACCAAATGCAAAAAATGCGGTCGCTAAACCAAAGACAAAAATCGTATATTCAAAGATGGCCACATAGGACGCTTCGCCAAGTTGATAGGCACGAATAGCAAAGCCCACGCCAATCAAGGATCCAACTGCTTGCAATGCGATCCAAGGCCAAGCCGTTTCAATCGGCCATACCCAGCCACGCAGGACAAAACCGTCACTGCCTGCGGGAACAATCGGATCAATCATGGATAAGACAACAAGCATCGTCGATCCAGCGATAAACTGTAAAACCATCATCATGGCCAACATGGACACTGGACTTTCCTCTGCGCAATAGTCACGTGTGATGATTTGCGCGATCGCATAAAGCACCCCCGACATGATCGGAACAAACGACAGAATGCTGATCGATGACCATGAAATATTCAAAACCAACAAGGTTCCGATAAACCCGATGCCCACGGCAAAATACCGGATCGGACCGATCGCAATACCGCGAAACAATGCGGTAAAAACAACAACCCATAACGGCGCGGTTAATAGGCCGGCAAGACCGTGCGAAATTGGCAAAAATGCAAGCGCAGAAAAATAACACATAACGCCCGCGATCATCGCCAAATTTCTCAGAAAAACCCATTTCCAGCGCTTTGGAAAAATTTGCCCAAAGCCAAAAAATGCAACAATAACAAGGATTGGAACCGCGATAGAAGCGCGCAAAATCTTGAATTGCCAAATACCAATTTCTTGCGCCAAAAGCGGAATTGAATTGTCGATTACACCTAAAACGGCCATTGATGCGATGATTGACATTACGGCGGCTTTAGGATTTGAAGAATTTGTCTGTGTCATGGGGTTTTCTTTGCTGAATTTACAGGGTTAATCTGTTCCCAAAACGACATGCAAAATTAATTTCAGGAGGATACGATGGGCTGGATGCAAGACGAAACAGGGTTGGACAAAAATGCGGCGAACTTTGCTCCCTTGACACCATTGTCGCATTTGATCCGCGCACGCGATGTGTTCCCTGATCGTATGGCAGTTGTATATGGACCACATCGCAAAACCTATCGTGAATATTATGCGCGGTGTTCGCAATTGGCTTCGGCCTTGAAAAACGCTGGCATAGCATCAGGCGACGTTGTGGCAACATTGATCCCCAACATCCCTGCCCAAGCCGAAGCACATTTTGGCGTTCCTGCCTGCGGTGCCGTTCTGAATACAATAAACACACGGCTCGATGTGGATACCGTGTCCTATATCTTTGAACATGGCGTCGCAAAAGCAGTGATGGTTGATACCCAGTTCCTTGAATTGGCAGAAGCGGCAATCAACCAACTTTCAGGCGTAAAGCCATTGGTCATTGAAATTTGTGACAGGCACGCGGGTTTCACGCCGTCTGGCCGCCACGTCGAATACGAAGATTTCATCGCCACAGGTGATGCAAATTTCACATGGGATATGCCGAAAGACGAATGGGAAAGCCTTGCTCTGAACTATACATCTGGAACAACAGGGCGTCCTAAAGGTGTCGTTTATCACCATCGTGGTGCTTATTTGATGACTATGGGCACGGTGACCAGCTGGCGTATGACGCTATTTCCGGTCTATATTGCGATTGTTCCGCTGTTCCATTGTAACAACTGGAACCACACCTGGTTGATGCCCATGATGGGCGGAACATGGGTTGGATGTCGCGACATCACCGCCAAGGCCATTTATGACGCAATCGCCGACGAAGGCGTGACCAACTTTGGTGGTGCTCCTATCGTTTTGAATATGATTGTAAACGCCCGTGATGAAGACCGCCGGACATTCAATCACACCGTCGAAGTGTTTACCGCAGGCGCGCCCCCTGCCCCTGCGACGTTGGCGAAAATCGAAAATCTTGGTTTCAATGTGACCCAAGTTTACGGCCTGACCGAGACATATGGCCACGTGACCGAATGTCTGTGGGACGATGATCAATGGGGCGATTTGACGGGTGACGATCGCGCCGCGATCAAAGCGCGCCAAGGTGTGGCAATGCCCATGATGGATCATATCACGGTTATGGATGCATCGATGCAACAGGTCCCCATGGACGGTATGACCCAAGGCGAAATCATGATACGTGGCAATAGCGTGATGAAGGGCTATCTAAAAAATCCCGACGCGACAGCCGAAGCGTTTGCAGGCGGATATTTCCATTCCGGTGATATCGCGGTTCAGCACCCCGACACCTATATCCAAATTCAAGATCGAGCAAAAGATATCATCATCTCGGGTGGTGAGAATATTTCTTCTGTCGAGGTCGAAGGGACCCTTATGGCGCATCCCGCGGTTTCACTTTGTGCAGTGGTCGCCAAGCCTGATGAAAAATGGGGCGAGGTTCCATGTGCCTTTGTAGAGCTGATCGAGGGACAAACGGTTACCGAAGAGGAGTTGATCGCCTTTACAAGGACGAAATTGGCGGGCTTTAAAACACCCAAGGCAATTATTTTTCAAGAGCTCCCAAAAACATCAACCGGAAAAATACAAAAATTTGAACTGCGTAAGTCGCTCAAATAAGGTACATAGATTGTGGTTGATCACGTCGGATTCTAAGATCAACCACAATTTTTACGGCGATTGGTATGACCGCATTAACACAATATGACCGGATCGAAGCCTCGGGGCTTTGGCGCGAAACATCTGCAGACCAGAAAAGAGATGTGATCGTTTCGCTAGGCGACGCGACATTGATCGTGACTGATTTGAAAGAACGTCCTCTTGCGCATTGGTCACTTTCTGCTGTCGAACGATTAAATCCAGGACAATTGCCAGCACTCTTTTCACCTGATGGCGATAGCGAAGAGACCATTGAACTGGGCGCAACCGAACATGTGATGATCGATGCTATCGAAACTTTATGTCGCGCGATTGAACGGCGCCGCCCCAAACCCGGTCGCGTGCGAACCGCCAGTTTCGTCGGCATTTTTTCCGTTATGCTTTTGCTGATGTTGGTTTGGATGCCCGTTGCAGTGCGTGATTACACGTTGCGTGTTTTGCCCAATGTAACGCGCATTGAAATTGGCCAGCAAATCGCACGCCTTATGACCCCTTATACCGGACCCGAGTGTTTTTCGCCGCTCTCAAACACAGCACAAAAAACACTTTCCAGTCGTGTTTTGGGGACATCTGCGACACTAAAAATTGTTCCACAAGGGGTTGATCGCGTTGTCGCCTTACCAGGGCAGCTGTTCTTGGTTGATCGTCGCCTTGTTGAGGATTACGAAGATCCTGATGTCCTCGCTGGGTTTTTGATCGCAGAAAAAATCAGAGTATCCGATACTGATATTTTGCAAGATGTCTTGCGGTCCGCTGGGGTGCTTGCAACGTTTCAGTTATTGACCACCGGCAAAATCGCGGACGACGCCCTGGGCGGTTATGCGCGTGCTCGGCTGTCAGAGCAACCAAAGGGGCCAGAGCTTGATGCCTTGATCGCAGCATTCGAGGCCCAAAACCTGTCACTCGCCCCTTATGCTGCGGCTGTTGATATTACGGGGGAAACAACACTGCCGTTGCTCGAAGCGGAAGCCATTCGCGACAACGCACCGCAATCTAGCCTTGGTGACACCGCTTGGGTAAGCCTGCAAGGCGTGTGCGGCGGATAGTCATGCGAAAGCACCTTGTAAACCGACTGTGCGACTAACTTTTCGGCGTCATCAAGATTGATCCGTCGGGCTTGACCAAAAGAACATAACTGTCCTGAGCCGCCAAAAATCGTTCCTGTTGAGCGAGGTTTGTAAACGGATATATCAGCTTGGAAAACTGTGATGTCACATCACGACCTGTTGAACTTTGAATCAACTTGCGGGGCACTGTGCGCGTCCATTTAAGATCAGATGCCGCGATACCCGCCACAGTCGGAATCCCGCGCTTTGGGTTCAAACGGCCGTCTTGCCATGCAGGTTCGTACCCCTTTGGGACTGTTACCACACCGACAGCCGCGCGAACAATTTCAGGTCCAGTTGGGACGGCGCTATTTTGCTTTGGTCTTTGAACAGACGTAATCGGGGTAACGGCAATTTGGCTGGTCGCTTGTGGTTTCAGCACTGGGGCTACTTGTGCCGGCGCAGGACCATCCAAAGTTATTAAAACGGGGCCTGACGCGGCCACCGTACCAGACGCCCGTGTATTTGGACGCGTCTGCGACAGCTCAAAGCTTGGCTTAAACCCGCAGACCACCTTTTTTGATCGCAGCACGCGTGGGACCCATCGTTCGCGACCGTCAAATCCCGCGCGAATAAAAACACAGCCAGTGCTATCAACAAATTGAGTGCCCTTAAAACCAAGCGGAGGAAGCTCCGCAGGCCCTGTCACCGTATCCAATGTTTGGCCCAATACGGGCATTGTCCACGCCAGGGAAACTATTGAGATGGCTAAAGCTTTCCTAAATCGCACAAACACTGCCTTTTTTTGTCTAAGAATGCACTAAATCTATGGTTTAGTCAAAGCAAACTAGGGCTTATTTTGTGTTTTGGCTACTTTGTGCCAAACATGCGATCACCGGCATCGCCCAGACCAGGCACAATGTATCCTTTTTCGTTCAAACACTCATCGACAGCCGCCGTTACGATTGGCACGTCCGAATGTGCTGACCTCATCCGTTCGATACCTTCTGGAGCGGCCAACAGGCACATGAACACGATATTTTTTGCCCCTGCATCCTTAATCATGTCAATCGCGGCCGCAGACGAATTACCCGTCGCCAACATTGGATCTACGACAATCGTTAACCGGTTTTCCAAGCCTTGAGGCACTTTGAAATAGTATTTTACGGGTTGCAGCGTTTCCTCGTCGCGGTAAAGACCCACAAAGCCCACCCGTGCCGATGGTACCAATTCCAAAACGCCATCTAATAAACCATTTCCGGCACGCAATATTGAAATCAAGGCCAGCTTTTTACCATCAATCATGGGCGCTTGCATTTTGGTCAGCGGCGTTTCAATCTCCGCCCGCGTAAGAGCCAGATTGCGCGTCGCTTCATAGGCTAAGAATTGGCTGATTTCGCGCAGCAGTTGGCGAAAGCTTGCGGTTGACGTTGATTTATCTCGCATCAACGTAAGTTTATGTTGAACCAAAGGATGGTCCACGATTGTTAGGTGTTGGTCCATGTCGTGTTAACCCTTTCTATGAGCTTTTCTTTATGTTCATTTGGGCAAAATGCCTGTGCAACTGCGTCTCGCATGATCCGGATCGTGATGGCGTCATCCCATAGTGACGCGTCCCGCAACAACTTTAATGACTGATCAAAAGGTAGGGAATCAAACCCCGCGCGTGCAGAGCCAAAACACAGGTTCGCCGCCTGATCAATCATTTGCACCACTGATTTGGCGCTTTGTATCGACGTTTCCAAGTTATAAGCACCAGCGACCAAGGTTTTGAAATCTTTCACGTCTTTTGGCGCATGCGAAAGATTAGCAAAGCGCGCAAAGCGTTGTGTTGCGATCGCACGCATTAAATCTCGGGATTGATCGTCTAAGCCTAATATCAACCCAAGATCAACCTCGCGTGCCATATCAAAGCAATAGGTAAATTCATCAAACCGCGCGGTAGTCGCATCCCCCATTAACGCAAGCCCTCGAACACCCAGTTCCGCCGTTTCCACAGCACATTTTGCCGATAATTTGGCCTCATCTGTTCCCAAATGACGCTCTATTTCGACGACAGGGACCAAATAAATATCATGGTTATGGCGCACAGTATTGCATGCATCGTGCACCGCCGAGGCAAAATCCTGCCATTTTCGAGGATCTTGTAGAGCCAGAAACGCAGGCGATAAAAAAACTTCGGAGTAAATGATATTTTGTTCAGCCTGGATCGCACCAACGTGGCACATCGCACGATGTAAATCGGCGGGTGTCTTAATCAAATCACCAAGCACGGGCAAGAAACGCCAAAAATCCTGCAATACCGCCGCTGAAAACCCGCCATTGTCATCAAACGCGCGGCGTAGGTCGATTTTTTTTTCAAATGCAATTTGACGGATGAATTCAGCACGCATGCCGCCTAACAGATGAAAACGTAGATCAATTAATGCGCCTGTCATGCCCAAAAGCTCCGCCCTGCACCATTATTTTTAACGCCAAAGACCTGTGCAATAGACGCAGCAACATCCGCAAACGAAATAGAGTGGCGGGCCATGACTGGACCGCCTTGGATCAAAACCGGAACTTGTTCACGGGTATGGTCAGTTCCGATCCATGTTGGATCATTTCCATGATCTGCAGTAATTATTAAAATATCATCAGGCCGCAAATTTGATCGCACCTTACCAATTTCGGCATCAAACCATTCCAATGCACGCGCATATCCCGCAACATCGCGGCGATGACCATAAAGGCTATCGAATTCAACAAAATTTGCAAAAATGAAACTGTTTTCAGACGCAGACGCGACCTCTTCCTGCAGGGCGGACATCAACTGTGCATCGTTTCCTTTTATCACCTGATCTATGCCCTGCATTGAAAAAATGTCACCAATTTTGCCGATCGCAGTGACCTTTATTCCAGCCGATTGAAGCCAATTGGTCAGGACCGGTTTTGGTGGCAATAAGGCATAATCTTTTCGATTGGCTGTGCGGATCCAACCTGTTTCGGCGTCGCCGACAAAGGGACGGGCAATAACACGTCCAACCCTCATATCATGTAATATTGGCGCAAGCCCTCCACACAAGTCATACAGACGATCAAGGCCAAAGTGTTCTTCATGCGCCGCGACTTGGAACACACTGTCCACCGATGTATAACAAATCGGCCATCCCGTTTCGATATGTCTCACGGCCAAGTCGTCCAAAATGGTCGTCCCAGACGCATGGCATTTGCCCAGGACGTCGTCCACCTGTGCGATCTCACAGGCGCGACTTAGGATGCTTTGCGGGAACACCGGATCCGATTTCGGGAAATAATGCCACTCCCAAGTCACAGGCACACCCGCCAATTCCCAATGTCCCGATGGCGTATCCTTGCCCTTGGATGTTTCAATGGCGCTTGCCCAATGCCGATGTTCCGAGCGCGCAACCGCCCCCAATAGACCCGGGTTTGCCATTTCGATGGCGTTGCCCAATCCAAGATTGGTCAAGTTCGGGATATTCAACGGGCCATGTCGCCCCTGTTCAGCCCCCCCTTGACGACACGTATCAGCAATATGTGCAACTGTATTCGCGCCCGTATCAGGCAGACCACTATTGAAATATTGATCTGCATCAGGTGCACCACCAATCCCAACGCTGTCCATGACAACCAAAAAAACACGTGTCATCAGTGCACCCTTTTCAGAACTATTGGCCGCGCCTTTGGTTTTGTCTTGCCAAGCGTCATGGCTGCAATGACCGCCGTTTTGGCAGATTGCGCAGTTTCAATCCGGGCCGCGTGAATACGCGCAACCGCTTGACCTTTGGCAACCTGTGACCCAATTGGCAAAACCTGATCCAGTCCGACCGAGGGGTTTATCAAATCTGTTTCGACGCGTCGCCCACCGCCAAGATCGACAACCATTTCCCCCAAGACGCGGCTGTCCCACCCCAAAATAAATCCATCCTCAGGTGCGGTTACTTCGGTGATCACCGGCGCTTCTGGTAAAAAACGTTGCCAATTCTCAGCAAAGGACACTGGCCCCCCCATAAGACGTATCATGTCAGCAAACTTGGATGCAGCCGCGCCGGTATCGATCGCATCAGCAAGTTTTGTCTGGGCCTCGTGTTTGTCCCACCCAGCTTGGGCCATCAAGACCTCGACGCCAAGCGCGCAGGCCACATCAAACAGCCGCCCCCGTTCACCATTGCATAAAACTTGCATCACAGCATCAATTTCCAAAGCATTGCCCAGCGCAGGTGCAAGCGGTTCGTTCATATCCGTTATCAACGCGGTGGTTGGGCACCCGGCCAAATTCGCGACATCCACCAAGGACTGCGCCAAGTACGTAGCATCGTCCAGCGTTTTCATGAACGCACCACTGCCGCATTTTACATCCAGCACTAAACCGCCAATGCCAGCCGCCAATTTTTTCGACAAAATGGACGCTGTGATCAAATCAATACTGTCAACAGTTCCCGTTACATCGCGGATTGCATATAGCCTGCGATCCGCAGGAGCGAGGTCCGCGCTCGCGCTTGCTATGACGCATCCACATTGGGCAACAATGTCCCGCATCTCGGCCTGATCCAGGTTTACGCGCACGCCCGGGATCGCCTCAAGTTTATCGAGGGTTCCGCCGGTATGGCCAAGTCCGCGACCAGATATCATCGGCACGCAAACCCCAACCGCAGCCAACATCGGCGCCAGTATAAGCGACACACAATCGCCAACACCGCCGGTAGAATGCTTGTCAAGAATGGGGGCATTAACCGGCCATGACAGCTGTGTCCCGCTATCACGCATCGCAAGCGTTAATTGTGATCTTGCAGTCGCAGACAATCCCTTTAGGCAAATCGCCATAGCAAATGCGCCCGCTTGTGCATCACTAATCGAGTGATCGGCAATGCCCTGTGCGAACCAAGATATTTCCTGTTCATTGGGTTCGTGGCCTTGGCGCAATCGCCAAATGATGCCAGCCGCGTCCATTTTAGACACCTTTCATATGGTTTGCGCTAAACGCGCCAGGCAATAATTCGGAAACTGTCATTGTTTTTTCCATGCCACTTATAGTGGCCATTGTGACCAAGACTGACCCGTCCGCGAATTCCGCAAGCTTTTGCCGACAGCCGCCACATGGCGGCACTGGGTCCGGGCTATCTGCGATCACATAGACCTCGGTAATTTTTGTATCCCCCCCCGC
Organism: Paracoccaceae bacterium; assembly: GCA_009920815.1. Taxonomy (GTDB): domain Bacteria; phylum Pseudomonadota; class Alphaproteobacteria; order Rhodobacterales; family Rhodobacteraceae; genus CAJXSD01. The sequence goes on along the minus strand of RFZH01000012.1, from coordinate 14,951 downwards.
AACCATTGCGGCAATTGCCCCTGCTTCGGCGCATGTACCTTCGGGATAGGCGACATTTTCGACGTTTACACCACAGTAAACTGTACCTGATGCGGCACGCAGCGCTGCACCAACTTTGAAATTAGAATATGGCGCATAAGCGTTGGCCCAAATATTTCGTGCTGATTTGGAAAGCGTCATGGTGACCCCCTGTTTTTCTTAGAACATTAGAGAGTAAACTTTAATTCGGCAACGGGCGAAAAGCACCACATGCGGGCAAAATACAAACCAAAAACTTTTCCGCTTTCCAGAAAATTAATTTTAGTTTAATATTAAACTATTAAAAACCGGAGATCATTCCATGGCCGAAAACCCATCCGACCTTTTACGACAAGCCGCGCTTGCATATCATGAATTTCCCAAGCCCGGGAAATTAGAAATCCGCGCAACAAAACCAATGGCCAATGGACGCGACCTTGCCCGCGCCTATTCACCGGGTGTGGCCGAAGCTTGTCTGGAAATCAAAGCAGATCCCGAAACAGCAAGCCGCTTTACATCACGGGGAAATCTGGTTGCTGTTATTTCAAACGGGACAGCTGTCCTTGGTTTGGGAAACATCGGTGCCCTTGCGTCAAAACCTGTGATGGAAGGCAAGGCGGTTCTATTCAAGAAATTTGCAAATATCGATTGTTTTGACATTGAGGTCAATGAAACAGACCCCGAAAAGCTGGCCGAGATTGTTTGCGCATTGGAACCAACCTTTGGCGCAATCAACCTTGAAGACATCAAAGCACCTGATTGTTTTATTGTAGAAAAAATCTGTCGCGAACGAATGAATATTCCCGTCTTTCATGACGATCAGCATGGGACAGCCATTGTGGTGGGTGCCGCCGCGACGAACGCGTTGCGCGTAGCAAATAAAAAGTTTGAAGATATCAAAATCGTGTCCACCGGTGGTGGCGCTGCGGGTATCGCGTGTTTGAACATGTTGGTCAAGCTGGGCGTAAAGCGTGAAAATATTTGGCTTTGTGATATCCACGGCTTGGTCTACGAGGGGCGAACCGAAGACATGAACCCCCAAAAGGCGGCCTATGCCCAAAAAACAGATCTGCGCACATTGGATGAGGTAATGGATGGCGCAGACATGTTCTTGGGTCTATCTGGTCCAAACGTGCTAAAACCTGAAATGGTCGCGAAAATGACCAAACAACCTATTATTTTTGCGCTGGCAAACCCAAACCCAGAAATCATGCCAGACGCAGCGCGTGCCGTTGCGCCTGATGCTATCATGGCAACAGGGCGCAGTGATTTCCCAAATCAGGTGAACAACGTTTTGTGTTTTCCGTTTATTTTCCGCGGCGCTCTGGATGTTGGAGCGACTGAAATAAACGACGAGATGCAAATTGCCTGTATCGAAGGTATCGCCGAATTGGCACGCGCAACAACAAGCGCGGAGGCGGCAGCCGCCTATCAAGGTGAGGTGATGAATTTTGGGGCGGATTATTTGATCCCCAAACCGTTTGATCCACGTCTTTCGTCAGTTGTGTCATCCGCTGTGGCCAAAGCGGCCATGGAAACAGGCGTTGCCAAACGACCGCTAGAGGATTTGACCGCCTATCGCGACAAACTAAACCAATCTGTCTTTAGATCAGCGCTTTTAATGCGAAAAGTGTTCGAAACCGCGCGCCAGACAGCCCGCAAGATTGTCTTTGCCGAGGGAGAAGATGAACGCGTGCTGCGTGCAGCACAGGCGATTTTAGAAGAAACCATCGAGCAACCAATCCTGATCGGCCGACCCGATGTGATTTCGCAACGGTGTGAACGCTTTGGCCTGACCATCCGGCCAGATCGCGATTTTGAAGTGGTCAACCCCGAGAACGATACACGCTATCGGGATTATTGGAACAGCTATCACGAAATCATGTGTCGTCGTGGTGTGACACCTGATTTGGCGCGTGCCATCATGCGCACGAATACAACAGCAATTGGTGCAGTCATGGTACATCGTGGGGACGCTGACAGCCTTATTTGCGGGACATTTGGCGAATATCGTTGGCATCTTAATTATATCGAACAGGTTTTGGGGGATCATACCCACCATCCACATGGCGCCTTGTCGTTGATGATCCTCGAGGATGGGCCTCTCTTTATTGGGGACACCCATGTTTATGTTGAACCAACACCACAACAGATTGCAGAAACGGTGATGGGGGCTGCGCGCCACGTGCGCCGCTTTGGTATTGAACCCAAGATTGCCCTCTGTGCGCGATCACAGTTTGGATCAACGGCTTGTGACACAGGGCAACGCCTGCGCGATGCGTTGGCTATTTTGGATCAGCGCGAATTGGATTTCCAATACGAAGGCGAAATGAACATCGACGCGGCACTAGATGCCGATTTGCGCGCACGTATTATGCCACAAAATCGTTTAGATGGCCCAGCCAATGTGTTGATCTTTGCACATGCTGATGCTGCATCTGGGGTTCGCAACATTCTTAAAATGCGGGCGGGCGGTTTAGAGGTCGGCCCCATTCTTATGGGCATGGGCAACCGCGCGCATATCGTGACCCCATCAATTACCGCGCGAGGCCTATTGAATATGGCCGCAATCGCAGGAACGCCTGTGGCACATTACGGCTAGCGCTTGCGACGATTTAAAATTTCGACGATCTCCTCGGCATATTCTTGGCGATCGTCGTCATCCATCTGGGTCAAATGGTTCAGCAAAAGATCACGCGCTTCGGCCAGGTGCTCTGACGATACTTTTTCTTGTTCAAGCATAATTGCGCGCAGCGCCTGTGGCTCGAACGGTGTCGCATTCAATATCTGTATGGCGCGATCATAGCCATAATTGTTTTCGCTGTTGCGACCATGCTTTTGCGCGTGGTCTTTGCGCGTCTTGCGCATCTCATCTCCTAAACTACGGCGACTTTCATGTGACAACGCGCGCAGATATACTGACCCGAAAACGGCTGGCGGGGGTGCATCATTGCGCGCATGAAACCGTGTTGCAAAACCGACTCCTATGCCAATGACGACTAAATTCAACGCTAAGGAAAGAACCAAAACGACCCGCCAAATACGTTTTGGCTTATGTGCTATATCTGTCATATGTCTAACCCTCTAACATCGCTAGATCCAAACCCGAGAACGGATCACTCAATTCAACAGTGTTGGTATCTGGTGCGATTGTTTGCGTCGATAATAAATCCGACGACATTCCAATCCAAACACCAAAGATACCTGCCGTTGCCAACCCCGTGACCGTCGGCCATCCGCCGATATCGATCCACAATTGCCGCCACCACGGCGGGCTTGATACCGGTTTTGATGTCTCGGACAAAGGTTCATCCAAGACGGACTGCGCATCTGCAATGATCTGATCGAATAAAGCAGGGTTTGGCGTTGGAACGCCAATACGCGCCTCTTGAAACAAAGCATCTAAATCAAAATCATCGTTCTTATTGGACTGAGTCATCTTGATATCCTAGCGCAGTTTTTTGCCCCTGTAACTGGGCCGTTAATGTTCTTTTTGCCCGTGAAACCAAGCTTTCTACAGCATCAACGCTTAGATCCATGATTTGGGCAATCTCTATGTTCGACTTTTCTTCCAAATGTCGCATGCGCAGTGCTGTTGCTTGCCGGTCTGGCAGTGCATCAATCGCATCATAGAGTGCGTTCACGCGCGATTGATTTTGCAACGCTTGGCCCGCTGAGGGCCGCGGGTCAGCGGGTTCGATCACCATGTCCTCGATTGCAGAGGATGACCTGTTTCGACGCATCCGATCGATACACGCATTTTCCACGACCCGGTATAACCACGTGCTGACTTTTGCTTGATCTTGTTTCCACTCTTTTGCGATGCGCCACAATTTCATAAATGCTTCTTGTGTAACATCTTCTGCATCAGAACGATTTCGCAATTTATGATAGGCCTGAGCAAAGACCCGCGGCATCAGACGCCGCGTCAATTCCTGTGCCGCAGACTGTGATCCGTTGCTGAACAAAATCAGCAACGCATCATCCGTCAAGGCATCCAAGCTTTGAAAATTGTCTTTGCTCATTCGGCAAAAGCCTTAGTTGTTATCGTGGCCTGCGTCGTGATCATCATCATGGCCACGTTTTCCATCACCTTTTTTACCGCGATGTTTCATTTTTTCCATCTCTTCCTTGCTTAACAAACCATCTTGGTTTGCATCAAGGCGATCGAACATTTTTGCACCGCGTTTTTGTGCTTTGGCGTTCATCTCCTCAAAACTTAATAGACCATCGCCATCTGTGTCCATTTTTTTGATCATGCGCTCTTGACGTTTTTGCATACGCTTGGCGGCGTCTTGGGCCATTTCATCAGCCGACAGCTTGCCGTCGTTGTTTTTATCCATGGTGGCAAAATGCGCTTTTGCAAAGGCTTCCATTTCGGCTTTAGACAGTTGTCCGTCCGCATTGGCATCCATTTCTTCAAACTTTGGCATTGGTCCATGTCGGCCGCCATGTTCACCTTCTTTATGGCCAGCCGCGCCAACCATTGTTGCGCTTGCCGCCAGCGAAATTGCAACAACTGCCCCAATAAAACGTTCGTTCATGTCAGGTCTCCTTTATCATACCCTTACTTTGTGTTCGAAGGTAATACGCAGCAGGATCAGATTTCCGTCGCAGTATTTGAAAAAAATTTGCGACAACGCGACGCAATGACATTTTCATGATCATCTGGCATTGTGAGGTCTGATTTTGAGATAAGGCCCCCCGATGTGTGCAAATCATTCCGAGCGCGTTGAACGACATACCTACACAGCAATGTGGAAAGGGTGGTGCCGCAAATGTCCAAATTGCGGAAAAGGGCCGCTGTTGCGCGGGTATCTGAAAGTCCATAAAACCTGCGCTGTGTGCCGCGAAGAATTGTTTCACCATCGCGCCGATGATGGCCCTGCTTACCTGACCATTTTGATTGTTGGCCACCTGATGGCGCCCGCTTTGTTAATCGTATTCCAAAAATGGCGCCCCGAGCCATTGGTGCTGTTCACCATTTTTGCCATTGGCTGCGTCGCATTATCCCTATATCTATTACCTAGGTTAAAAGGCGCGATCGTGGGCTTTCAGTGGTCGCGATATATGCATGGGTTCGGATAGAGCACCGGCAAAGCGCTGACAAAATGAGGCGCTAGAAATGGATAAGACAGCTATTCGGAACGCAGCTACAGTTGTTGTGTTGCGCAAGACTGCAGAGCAGACCTTTGTATTGATGGGGCAACGCGGTGAAAAGGCAGCCTTTATGCCCAATAAATACGTCTTTCCGGGGGGGGCGGTTGACCCCCAAGATTATCATATCACACTTGCCAGCGAGATTGCCGAACCGTGTCTATCGCGACTGGCTGATGACAGCGATCCAAGTCTTGTCCATCCTTTATCGGTCGCGGCTATTCGTGAATTATGGGAAGAAACCGGTTTAATCCTAGGTAAAAGGGCCGATTGGCACGACACCCCACCTGAGGATTGGACAGAATTTGCAAACCGCGGCTATGTACCAGATGCCAGCGCCCTTAAATTTGTTTTCCGCGCAATCACTCCACCCGGTCGCCCGCGCCGTTTTGATGCGCGTTTCTTTGTCATTGATGCCTCTGCGTTATCTGGTGATATAGACGACTTCAGCAGTGCTTCAGATGAACTATCGCATCTAAGCTGGATCCCCGTGGAAGATGTACGTAATTACAATTTACCCTTTATCACCGAAGTCGTGTTGGCAGAGGTCATGCGCCATAACGCGCCATCGACAGCACCAAGCACGGTTCCGTTTTTCAAAAACGACGAAGAGGCCAATTTATTTCTGCACCTTAATGGACATCCACAACCCGATTAACATCAATGGGTTGCCCAGATTAAGACCAATACTGAAACTATAATGGTCAAGATGCCCATAAATTCGCGCGTCGAAATTTTTTCTTTGAAAAACATGCGGCTGGCAAGGATCGAAAAGATCAATTCAATCTGGCCAACGGCATTGACGTAAGCAGCATTTTGCAAGGTGAATGCAACAAACCACATATACGATCCGGCCATACTGCTGAGACCAACCCAAATTGCAGTTTTTCGTGCCTGCCAAAGTGCGACCAACTGATCCGGGTCGCGTAGACGTAGCCACACAAACATCACAAGACTTTGCCATGTCACAACACACACCAAGGTCAGGGCTGCACGCAAGAATGCATCATCACTATAAATATTTAAGCTGGCGGCCCGATAGGACACGCCGGATAATGCAAACAAAAAACCTGACAGCAGCCCAAGTCCAGATGCGCGATTAAAAAACCGATTGCCCGGCACATCCGTTAACAGCTTTTGATCAGAAACCAGCAAAACGCCAAGGATACCAATCAAAATCGCAAAAAAACCGGCCTGGGACACAAACTCGCCCAAAAGAATGGCACTGACAAAAGCGACTTGGATAACTTCTGTCTTTTTAAAAGTCATGCCGACTGCAAAATTGCGTGCCTTAAAAAGGGCAACGACGCAAATAGTTGCAAATATTTGGGTGAGCCCCCCAAAAGCCGCCGCGGGCCAAAACCCGGCTGACAGCGTGGGCAGCGGGCCGCCAGATGCAAACCCATATAATATCAGCAAGCCCCAAACGATCGGTGTCGAATAAAAAAACCGCGCCGCAGTCGCACCCACCGACGTCAAACGCGAAGCGCTAAGGACCTTTTGCAGCATAAAGCGCAATGTTTGAAAGAAAGCCGCAGCAATAGCGGCACCAACCCAGATTTCCATTACTTAGCGTTATCCGAGATTTCACCACCTGACCATAGCGGATGCGCCACTTGATCCTTGGCCTTAAAGAAATAGGTGGAAAATATCTGTCGGTAACTAGGGTAATAGTACCCATGGTTTTCTGACAAAACCGCGTTCTTTTGGCGTTGAAACACAGCGGGCAATTCGAACCATGACAGCTTTGGAAACTTGTGGTGCACAGCGTGAAAATTATTATTTAAAAATAATAAAGCCAGAATACCACGATCAGCGATCACGACAGTGCGGCCACGAAAATCATCATAGGCGCGATGTTCTAAATAGGTCCTGATCTTTAGGATCGAAAGCGCCACGTAGGCGCACATCACCCATGTGAACAAGGACACATTGCTAAAATAAGTCAATGCAATTGCCACACATAAAACAGATGGCACGTGCAACATCCAACCTAACCATACACGCCGATCACCACGTATCATGGACCGAAGATCTGCGAGAACAAAGCAGAACTGCGAAATCACAGGGCCAATAAAAATGCGTCCGCACAAGGTGTTATTAAACCGCAATACTTTCTGCATTGTTTTCGGCAGGCGACGCCATACGGAGGGGTCTAGAAAATTGGTTTCAGGGTCATCATAAGGATCCGTTAGCCGTTCATCTTTGTGATGGGCCAAATGCGTATCCTTGAAGCGTAAATATGGGATGAAAACGCTCAGCGCGGGAAACACCAAAGCGGCATTCCAAAAACATGACCGAAACGGATGACCATGCAACATTTCATGGGTCAATGACGAATGAAGCACCACACCAAGCACCATTCCGAAACAGCCGGCAACCACCGAGATTTCATAAACGTAGACCGCTGATCCAAAGAACAAGACATATGTTGCACCAAGCAACAAAAGCGTTGGCCACTCTGCCCATGTTTGAAACTTGCTTTGCATGCGACGGTATCCTCTCACATTTTATTAAATGGAGACATCATGTGTCGACAATTCATCAAATTATTAACATTTATAATCAAATGTGATATTTATTACATATGATGACAAATATTGACAAACGCATCCGCGCAGAACAATTCCGTGAAAGGCTTACACGGGCCATGAAGGACGCTGCGATGACGCAAAGCGCACTTGCGCGACATATACACGTCGAACGTTCGACGGTCTCGCAGGTCCTCAACGACGAAGGCGCCCGTTTGCCCAATGCACAATTTGTTGGAGAGTGCGCCGCGGCATTGAATGTTTCGGCGGATTGGCTGCTGGGGCTGTCACATCGTCCAGAAAATGCATCTGATCTTTTGGCACAATCTTTGGAACTGACGCGGGCACCGCGGGCGTTAATAGACGAACAGATTTTCGCTTGGCACAAAGAGGCCGCAGGTTACAAAATCCGCCATGTTCCAGCCAGCCTACCAGATATGTTCAAGTCTGATGCGTTTTTAGAATGGGAATATGCCCCACACTTGGGCCGAACCACGCAGCAGGCCATTAACGCATCGCGCGACCGTTTAGATTGGATGCGAACATCCCAGTCCGATTATGAGATCGCTTTCCCATTGCATGAGGTGAAATCACTGGTTCACCGGACTGGTTACTATGAGGGATTACCCAAAGAAATACGTGACGCGCAAATTGAACGGTTGTGTGACTTTGCAACACAATTTTATCCACGCGTTCGAATTTACGTCTATGATGCAAAAATGCTTTTTTCTGCACCAATTACGATTTTCGGTCCGTTGTTAGCGGCCCTTTATATGGGCCAAAACTATTTGGTTTTTCGCGATGCGAACCGTGTCGAAACCTTTGTCGATCACTTTGATACGTTGGTGCGTCAAGCTATGGTTAACACACGCGCATTTCCCGAATTCATCAATGCACTTGCACAGGACACAACAAAATAGGTTCGAACTGCTAATCAATCAGACAAACGCGGGTGCGGCGCCACCCGCGTAAATCAGAAATTTGCAAACATGATCCCCCGATCAGTAAGGCATTGGATGCGCCTTATGCGCGACCGCGATGTCGTGCAAACATTCTTGGGTCAAGATAACTGAGGGCGCTTTGAGGATATGTTCAAGTTGCGCCTGTGTCGTTGCCCCAAAAATCGCCGAACACATAAAAGGACGTGTCCGGCACCATGCAAGGGCCATGTGTATTGGATCAACACCATGCTTTTGGGCAATGTCGAGGTATGCGTTGACGGCCGGAAACACCCGATCTGTGATACGCCCCCCTAGATCTTTCACGATGGAACGCCGTGATTTTTCGGGAATGACACCTTGCTGATATTTGCCACTCAGTAATCCAGCGGCAAGCGGGGAAAAGGCAATCAAACCGACATCTTCGTTTACTGACAATTCTGCCATGTCCGTATCATACAACCGGCATAGCAACGAATATTCATTTTGCATCGTCGCGACCCTAGGAAACCCGTGTTGGTCCGACAATCGCAACCACTGTGCCGTGCCCCAAGCCGATTCATTTGAAAGGCCAAAATGCCGAATTTTTCCATCCTTTACATGGCCTTGTAAGACCTCAAGACATTCGAGCATATTATCAACGGTTTGCGTCCGGTTTTGGCTACTTGGATCATAGGCCCAATTCTTGCGGAACATATAGGATCCACGGTTTGGCCAATGAAATTGATAAAGATCGACGTATTCTGTTTTCAGGCGACGCAAGCTCGCCTCAAGCGTTTCCGTGATCGTTGCCTTGGAAATGGGCGCACCATCGCGCGCATGCGCGAAACCCTCACCGGCATGTTTTGTCGCCAAAATAAATTCGTCCCGCCGCGAAGGATTTTTGGCAAGCCAGTCTCCGATGATCTTTTCACTGCCGCCAACGGTCTCTTTTGCAATAGGATTAACGGGATACATTTCAGCTGTGTCAATAAAATTGATACCCGCTGCCAGGGCCGTGTCGATTTGCAGATGTGCGTCATCTGCGTTTGTTTGCGTTCCAAAAGTCATCGTACCAAGGCATAGCTCGGACACCATAATGCCTGTACGCCCCATCTCATTCATCTGCATAGCGACCCTCCTATTGTCTGGCAAAGCTATTCAGAATGGTCGCTTTGTCAAATAGCTTATTTTTTGCACTCGATACCCACGAGCGACACCAAAGTCGCAAAAAGACCGTTTTGAACGAGAAAAAGCAATACTTAATACGTCATGCGTTTAATGATTTCTTTTGCCGCACTCTTTCTATCTGTGATCCTGTTGCAACTGTCCACAGGTGGTGTCGGCCCGTTGGATGCCTTGTCAGGCTTTGCACTGGGGTTCACAACTGAACAGATCGGTCTGTTGGGATCTGCCCATTTCGTTGGCTTTTTTATGGGCTGCTGGTTGGCGCCACGCATGATGGGAAATGTCGGGCATTCGCGCGCCTTTGCTGCCTTTACTGCGACGGGTGCGATTGGGTTATTGGCACATATGTTGGTGATTGACCCATATGCTTGGGCCGTCATGCGTATCGCCTCGGGGTTCTGCGTTGCAGGCTGTTATACGATTATCGAGGCATGGTTACAGGCAAAATTGACGAATGAAACACGCGGCAGAGCCATGGGCATTTACCGTGTGACAGACATGGGCGCATCATTGGCGGCCCAGCTTATTATCGGCATCTTGGAACCTGCCAGTTATGTGTCATACAACCTGCTTGCCTTGGTGTGCTGTGCCACGCTTATTCCTTTGACACTGACACGGGTTAGCCAACCTGAAACACCTGATGCGCCCAGATTAAGACCGATGCTTGCCATTCAAAGATCCCCTTTGGCGGCCGCCGGGGTTGTTGTCGCGGCGCTGTCCAGCGCATCGTTTCGGATGGTGGGTCCTGTTTATGGAACAGGTGTCGGATTGGCCGCTGGTCAAATTGCGTATTTTCTTGCAGCATTCGTGCTCGGCGGGGCATTGGCGCAGTATCCAACTGGCTGGTTGGCAGATAAGTTTGATCGCCGCTGGGTGCTAATATGGTTGTCAATCGCCGCAATAATAAGCTGTGCGCTGACATCGTTAATTGCAACCGATGACATCCTTGTGATCTTTGTTTTGGCAGGATTTTTCGGCTTTACCACTTTCCCGATTTATTCGGTTGCCACCGCACATGCGCATGATTTTGCAGACTCTCATGAACGGGTGGAATTGTCTGCCGCTCTTATGTTTTTCTATGCAATCGGTGCCATTGCTGCGCCCTATGTGGCGTCGACCTTGATGGAGCAATTTGGCCCGCCAGCCTTGTTTGTTATGATTGCAGCTGGACACGCAGTTCTGGTGGTCTTTGGTCTATTCCGGATGCGGGTGCGTGACAGCGCACCGCGCAAAACCAATTATGTCTATGCGCCACGAACAACATTTGTGATTGGACGGCTTTTGTCACGATCGCGCGACCCCAAATAACAAAGCACAGCGCAAGGTACTTTTGTTCCACAACGTTCTGGTATACAAGGGCAAAAATCTCCGCAAATGGGACATGAAATGGCACGTCATCTGATCACTTCGGCGATCCCTTATATCAATGGGATCAAACACTTAGGCAACCTTGTTGGCTCGCAATTACCCGCGGATCTTTTCGCGCGCTATCAGCGCGCCCGTGGCAATGAGGTAATGTTTTTGTGCGCAACGGATGAACATGGGACACCCGCCGAAATCGCAGCCGCCAAGGCTGGCAAACCAGTCGATGAATATTGCGCAGAAATGCATGAGGTTCAGGCCAAAATCGCCAACGGGTTTCGTTTGTCATTTGACCACTTTGGTCGCTCATCTAGTGTGCAGAACCAAAAGCTGACACAACATTTTGCGGGTCGCTTGGCAGACGCGGGATTAATCCGCGAAGTCAACGAAACGCAGATGTATTCGCATGCCGATGGTCGGTTCCTGCCAGATCGCTATATCGAAGGCACCTGTCCCAACTGTGGATTTGACAGCCTGCGCCAATCCGCGATGAAAGACCAATTGGAAAATTGGATCGACAGCAAAACCGATTGGCCCATTCTGACCACATCGATTGCCAAAAAATGGCTGAACGATGGCGACGGATTGCAAGACCGCGGGATCACACGCGACCTGAACTGGGGCGTGCCGGTCAAAAAAGGCGATGCCGATTGGCCGGGTATGGAGGGCAAAGTATTCTATGTCTGGTTCGACGCGCCAATCGAATATATCGCCTGCGCCCAAGAATGGGTGGACGCGGGCAAAGGAACCGATTGGGAACGGTGGTGGCGCACCGACAAAGGGGCCGATGATGTGACCTATACCCAATTCATGGGCAAGGATAACGTGCCGTTCCATACACTGTCTTTCCCTGCCACAATTCTGGGGTCGGGCGAGCCGTGGAAATTGGTCGATTACATTAAATCTTTCAACTACTTGAACTATGATGGCGGTCAATTTAGCACCTCGCGCGGACGCGGTGTTTTCATGGACCAAGCCTTGGAAATCCTGCCTGCGGATTACTGGCGTTGGTGGCTGTTGTCACATGCGCCGGAAAGCTCGGACGCGGAATTCACGTGGGACAATTTCCAAGCGTCCGTCAACAAGGATTTGGCCGACGTTTTGGGCAACTTTGTCAGCCGTATCACTAAATTCTGTCGTTCAAAATTTGGAGAAACGGTGCCCGAGGGTGGGACATGGGGCGCCCAAGAACAGGCGGTCATCGCCGAATTGACCACCCGCATTCGCGCCTATGAAGGGTTCATGCAAGCAATTGAAGTGCGCAAAGCGGCCGCGGAATTGCGCGCGATTTGGGTGATTGGCAATGAATACCTACAATCGGCGGCACCGTGGTCAACATTCAAGGAAAACCCAGAACAGGCAGCGGCGCAGACACGATTGGCATTGAACCTGATCCGTCTTTATGCGGTGCTGTCTAGCCCGTTCATCCCAGACGCAAGCGCGACGTTAATGGCCGCGATGAAGTGTCAAGATGACACATGGCCAGACAATATCACCGACGCCGTAAATGTGCTGCCTGCAGGGCATGCGTTTGAAGTGCCCGATGTGACATTCCGCAAGATTTCGGACGAAGAACGCGAAGAGTGGCAAACGCGTTTTGCCGGAATTCGCGCATAAGTAACACGTCGGTATTACGTCGGTATTTTTACCGACGTTGCCGTTCTGGGATCCCTATAAACGATCACAGCAGTGTGTAATGACATTGCAGGATGAATGCGTTTAGTTTGGAGTATGCATAAGATGTTTAAAAAACCGATATTGGGCCTTATGTTTGTAACGGGAATTGGTGCGGCGTCATTGGCGCTTGCGCATGGTGGTGTCAAAAATCCCATAGTGATGAAACGCATGATGCTGATGTCGAGCATGGCGGAAAACACCAAAATCTTGGGACAGATGTTGAAATCCCAAACCCCGTTTGATCCGGTTCAGGCAATGGCCGCGCTAGATGCGCTGTCCGATCTTGCGCATAAGACACCAGAGGCATTTAAAAACCCCGCCCAAGATCCGAAATCCGAGGCCAAATCCACCCTTTGGGATGAATTCGACACATTTACTGCGTTGTCTGACGACCTCATCCAGGCCACGGCGACGGCAAAAACTCAGCTAAAGTCCCAAACAGACCTTAGGCCAATTTTGGCGACGATCGGCGGACAGTGTAAAGCCTGCCACAGCAAATACCGCGAGAAATAACGCCCCCACCCTAGTAAGGTGAGGGCGCGCGGGTTTAGACAAAGTCAATAAACCTGTTAAATGGCATTTCGCGCAGCCGTTCACCAGTTGCGGCAAAGATGGCATTGGCCAACGCTGGTGCGGCGGGTGGCACAGGCGGTTCACCAATGCCGCGGATTTTTGGACCATTTTCCAAACCGCGCACCATGATTTCGGGCGCTTGGTACAACCGCATGCTTTCAAAGCTGTCAAAGTTGTCTTGATCCGCCGCGCCGTCGGTATAGGTGATTTCCCCCATAATTGCGTGACCCAAGCCCCAAATCACACCCCCTTTGACAAGGCCATCAAAATTGACGGGGTCCACCACGCGACCGACATCGGCCGCCACATAGACGTTATCAATTTTGATGCCATCTGGGGTTTTTGTGACATCAACAACTTCGGCAACGCCAACGCCAAACGACATACAAAACGCCAAGCCACGTCCACGGTTTGGCCCCAAATCGGTGCCCCAATTCGACATGTCGGCCACGGCCTCTAACACTTTGCGGGTGGGTGCATCGTTGCACAAACGCAGGCGTTCGGCCATCGGGTCTGCGCCCGCTGCGGCGCATAGTTCATCGAAAAAGCTTTCGTGGAAAAATGCGTTTGTGGATGCACCGACAGACCGCCATGAGCTGATGGGCGCAAGTGGTTTGGCACGATATCCCGTGACACGATAGTTCGGGATATCAAAGGGTTGCTCCCATGCGCCCGCCACAATTTGGCTATCGGGACCAGGCATCGAAATACCCAATCGGCCCATTTGCGACGACAAAACAGAAGGCGACGCAATGTCCAGATCGAATGTTTTAATCTGACCATTTTCGATCTGACCCCGACCGCGCGCGATTGCCGCGGGGCGGGTGTAATCATGTGTCATGTCCTGTTCGCGTTGATAGGTCAACTTGACCGGTGTGCCCTTCATCGTCATGGCGATTTCTGTCGCTTGGATGACGACGTCCAATTCCAATCGATGCCCAAAGCTGCCACCGATCATCAACACATGGACGTGGATCGCATCAGCGTCTAATCCGGTGCGCTTGGCCAAGTCAGCTTGGATAAAGCGGGGCACTTGGGTTCCCGTCCAAATGTCGATCCGATCCTCAGATGCCAAGACAGTGGCATTGATCGGCTCTAACGGCGCGTGTGCCACATAAGGTGCACGATATTCGGCATTGATCGGGCTGGTCAGGCCGATCGCCTGATCCACGTCGCCATCATCGCGATTTCGGCTGTCTTGGTGATCGGGGGAAAAGGCGTCTTGGATTGCCTGCCAATGTTCCTCCATCGTGGCGGGCATTGGTGATGGACCCCAATCGCATTCAACCGCCGCCGCCGCTTGGAACGCCCGCCATGTGTTATCGGCGACAACGGCAACGCCGCCCGTCACCGCCATAACATCGCGCACGCCACGCATGGATTTTGCGGCGCTGGCATCAAAGGATTTCACATCACCCCCGATGTATGGGTTCAACTGAACCGCAGCATGCAGCATGCCGTCCATTTCAAAATCGATACCATAGCGCGCCTGACCCGTTGATTTTTCTGCGATATCAATACGCTGCAT
>RFZH01000110.1 GCA_009920815.1 Paracoccaceae bacterium | reverse complement strand
TTGTTTTTTCGATACGGCGGATCATGCCGGATAGGGCTTTGCCCGCGCCGATTTCCCAAACATCGGTGATACCGTTTGCGGCCATCCATTGTACGGATTCGCGCCAACGCACCGACCCAGTAACCTGTTCGACCAAAAGTTGGCGGATGGTGTCGGGGTCGCTGATAGCTTCGGCGCGGACATTGGCGACGACGGGCACAGCGGGAGCGGAGATGGTTGTGTTGGCCAAGGCCTCGGCCATTTTATCCGCCGCAGGCGCCATCAGGGCACAGTGGAACGGGGCAGACACGGGCAACAGCACCGCGCGTTTTGCGCCGCGTGCCTTGGCGATATCGACTGCGCGTTCAACGGCTGCTTTGTGTCCAGAAACAACAACTTGGCCGGGATCATTGTCATTGGCAGCTTGGCAGACTTCGCCTTGCGCGGCCTCTGCCGCGACTTCGGTCACAGCATCGAAATCTAATCCCAACAACGCGGCCATCGCGCCCACGCCGACGGGAACGGCGGCTTGCATCGCTTGGCCGCGCAGGCGCAAGAGACGTGCGGTGTCTGTCACTGATAGCGCGCCCGCCATCGCAAGTGCGGAATATTCACCCAAGGAATGGCCCGCGACATAATTGGCGGCGCTGATTGTGACGCCCTCGGCCTCAAGCGCGCGGAACGCGGCCATTGAGGTTGCCATTAACGCAGGTTGCGCATTTTGCGTCAGCGTCAGGGTTTCAATGTCACCTTCCCAAATCAGCGATGACAGGCTTTCGCCCAAGGCTTCATCAACCTCTTGGAAAATTGCTTTGGCGGCGGGATAGGCGTCCGCCAAATCTTTGCCCATGCCGATGCTTTGTGCGCCCTGTCCAGGGCAAACGAATGCGCGTGCCACGTGTCACTCCTTTGTTAGTTTTATTGACAGATACCCAAGCTAGGGCGTGCGTGCAATGGGCAAGGCGTCATTCTGGACCATTATCGCGGGCCAAGCGATAGATGTGCCATGAGGCATGCCCAAAGAGCGGCATAACCAATAACAACCCCAAAAACGCCGGAATCATAGCGACAAAGGTACACACGGCGATAAAGAGTGCCCAGCCAAACATCACCGGAAAGTTTTGTAAAACAGTTTCAAATGATGTGATCATGGCAGTCACAAAATCAACTTCGCGGTCTAACAAAAGCGGCAATGATATCACGCTGATCATGTAAACTAGCATTGAAAATGCTGCTCCGACAATCGTTCCAACCCCCAACATCATCAATCCGTTTGTGGTTAAGTATACATCAAGTGAACTTGAGATATTTGTCATGACAGATAATCCCAAAAACAAAGCAAAGATCATGTGGCCAAGGAAAAACCAAAATAACAGAATAAGAATTATCACCGCAGAAATGGATGGCAGTTGCCGTTTGCGTTGGTGCAGGATGACTTGTAAAACCTCGGACCAATTAAGCGATATGCCCAGATCAAGCCGATGCGAAACTTCGTATAATCCGACCGCGGCAAAGGGGCCGAGAATAGGAAAACCCGCGATCGCTAAAACCATCCAATACGTTTGTCCTGTGCTATAGGCGACATAAGCGACGCCCCATCCAATCACGATGTAAATCGCTGCAAAGAAAAATCCAAACTGTGGTGCAGATCGCATATCGGCCCATGCCAAGCGCAAAGCATGGCGCAAAAGGAAAAGGTCTATTTTTCCCAGATCAGGGGTTCCGATTGGTTTTTCTACGTCGGGCATCGTCCTCTCCTGTTTCTGTCAAGAGTGGCCGGCGCGACGATTGAAATCAAGCGGCGAAAGAGCGCATGTGCTATTTTGGTGCGTGATCTTCGCTATAGGGATGGGCGTGATGCCACGCGTGGGCCATGCCCAATAATTTAGCATCCGTCCCGCGCGCACCGATTAATTGCACACCTGCTGGCAAACCATTTGTGCCAAAACCGATGGGCAAATTGACGACGGGCAGGCCGATCAACCCAGCAGGGATCACAACCTGCATCCAGCGATGATAGGTGTCCATTGCTGTGCCTGCGATTTCGCTTGGATGGATCAATTCACCTTCGAATGGCCAACATTGGGCCGAGGGTAAAATCAGCGCGTCGTAATCGGCAAACATTGATGCAGATTTTGCAAACCATTGTGATCTGATGAACGACGCGGCATGGATCTGCGTGCCAGTTAGTTGTAAACCGTTTTCAATTTCCCAAAGCGCCGCAGGTTTCAATAATTGCTGTGTGTCCGCGTTATTGTAAAAAGCGCCCAAACTGTTTGCGACGGTCCATTGGCGCAGGGTGACCCAGCTGTCCCAGAGCGCACGCATGGCAAAGGGTTCTGACACCTCATCGACAATAGCGCCGGCCGCGCGCAGATCGCTTAGGGCTGCATCAGTAATGTCCAAAATGCCGTTTTCAAACGGCAGACCCCAAGCACCCAAATATGCAATGCGCGCGCCCTTCAAGTCAAAATTGGCCATGTCACGCACAAAATCCTGTGAGGGGCGCCCATGCGGTTGGCGTGGGTCGGGGCCGGATTGTACAGTCAATAGCGTCGCAAGATCAGTTGGTGTTCGCGCCATCGGACCGTTTGTTGCCAACTGATGTAAAAAGGTGTCGCCCAAGGGTTCAGATGGGACAAGGCCCCAACTGGGCCGCATACCATATACATTGTTCCACCCCGCAGGATTGCGCAGCGATCCCATCATATCTGATCCATCTGCAATACAGGTCATGCGGGTCGCCAGCGCAACTGCTGCACCGCCCGACGATCCGCCAGCAGATTTTGATGGGTCATAAGCATTGCCTGTGCGGCCATGCACCGGATTGAACGTATGACTGCCCAAGCCAAATTCTGGGGTGTTGGTTTTCGCAAAAATCACGGCACCCGCGTCGCGCATCCGTTCGACAAAGAGGTAATCTTTTGCTGCCGGGGTTTTTGGAAAGAGCGGCGAGCCCATCGAGGTCCAAAGACCTTTTGCGTTTGCAAGGTCTTTTACGGCCAACGGAATTCCATGCAATGCGCCAGTTTTGTCTTTTGCATTATCGGCGGCTGTCGCTGCCGCCAGACATTGGTCATGGTCCAAGGATGATACGATTGCATTAAATTTTGGATTAACCGCATCGATCTTTTCAAGTGTTTCTTGCATCAACTCTCGTGCTGAAATTTGACCCGCAGTTAGTGCAGAGCGTAGGCTGATTAAATCTAGATCCAAGATCGACATCGTAGTCCCCGTTTTTGGCCCAATATTGAAAATGCAGCTATCAAAGACAAGCGGAATTTAACGGTCACTTATTTTTGTCCCGATTCCCTTAAAAGTTGACGTGAACGTTAATAAAATCGAACAAAACCGGGATTTTTGATTGATTTATAGGACCGATAATTGCCCTTAGGCGCTAATTTTGTAGCTTTTCAGGCAATTCCACGGGAAAGCGTTTGCCAAATTGAAATGTTGTGTTATAGGCGCGGTAACGATCCGCGGGTGCCTTGACGTGCCTGTCGGTGGGCGCCACATGGATGGAATTCCATTACCAAAATGGGGCAAAAAGCACTGTCTCTGAGCGAGGGGCGGTAAACAAGGCAAACGCCTATAGAACATGAGGATAGTACGATGAGCGATATCGCAGACCGCGTAAAGAAAATTGTAGTTGAGCACCTAGGTGTAGACGAAGATAAAGTTGTAGAAAATGCATCTTTTATCGATGATCTGGGCGCTGACAGCTTGGACACAGTTGAGTTGGTAATGGCATTCGAAGAAGAATTCGGAATCGAAATTCCTGATGATGCAGCTGAAAACATCCAGTCCTTTGGCGACGCGGTAAAATTCATCAGCGAAGCGCAATAAGGCCCACGCTGGTTTTACTTATTAAAAACCCTCGATCGCGGATCGAGGGTTTTTTTATGCGAAACTGCTAAAATCGCAGACGAACTTATCCCACATCTTGCATGTGGAGTAGCTTTTTCACGCAATAGGCTTGCCCCAGCAAGCCAATTCGCGCTATGTCGCAAGAAACATACAACCAGTGAAACGGGGGCAAAAATGCGTCGTGTTGTTATTACAGGTCTTGGTCTGCTGACACCTTTGGCTTGTGGGGTCGAAGAAACATGGTCACGTCTTTTGGCAGGGGAATCAGGGGCCGGCCCAATTACCAAATTTGATGCCAGCAACGTTGCAACCAAATACGCATGTGAAATTCCATTGGGTGATGGCAGCGATGGTACCTTTAATCCTGATGATTGGATGGAGCCGAAAGAACAACGCAAAGTTGACGCTTTCATCCTGTACGGGGTTGCTGCGGCAGAAATGGCGGTTCGCGATGCCAATTGGACGCCAGAAGACGAAGCCTCGCGTTTGCGCACTGGCGTGATGATCGGCTCTGGGATCGGTGGGTTACAGACTATCGCTGACACTGCCGTTCTGATCAAAGAAAAAGGCCCACGTCGCGTATCGCCGTTCTTTATTCCCGGCGCGCTGATAAACTTGATTTCAGGGCAGGTTAGCATTCGCTATGGGTTTAAGGGGCCAAACCATTCTGTCGTAACCGCGTGTTCCACCGGTGCGCATGCCATCGGTGACGCGGCACGTTTGATTATGACTGACGATGCGGATGTCATGATTGCAGGCGGCGCTGAAATGGCTATCTGTGAAATTGGCATTGCGGGGTTTAACGCTTGTAAAGCGCTCTCGACCAAGCGTGCGGACAATCCAAAAGCAGCCTCACGTCCCTATGATGCCGATCGCGATGGTTTTGTGATGGGCGAAGGCGCAGGCATTGTTGTTTTGGAAGAATACGAACATGCCAAAGCACGTGGCGCGAAAATCTATGCCGAGGTTTTGGGATATGGTCTATCCGGTGACGCGTATCATATCACAGCGCCCTCAGAAGATGGCGACGGCGGCGAACGTGCGATGCGCGCGGCCTTGGCCAAGGCGAAACTGGATCCATCACAAATTGATTATATCAACGCGCATGGCACATCTACGATGGCCGATGTCATTGAATTGGGCGCGGTCGAACGCATGATGGGCGATGCTGCCAGCAAGGTTACAATGTCTTCGACGAAATCAGCCACGGGCCATCTATTGGGGGCAGCTGGTGCGATTGAGGCAATTTTTGCGACACTGGCCATTCGTGATCAAGTGGCGCCGCCCACCATTAACTTGGACAATCCAGCCGTAGAGACACCGGTCGATTTGGCGCCGAACACAAAACGCGAGCGTGAAATCAATTATGCACTGTCAAATTCATTTGGCTTTGGCGGTACAAACGCGTCATTGGTCTTGGGCAAGGTATCCTAATGTGGCGCAGCCTTGCCTCTAATGCCATTTCGTTTCTGATCATTGCATTTCTTGCATTGGGGGTTGCTGGGATTTGGGGAAAATCCCAGTATACCGCCCAAGGACCTTTGGATGAGGCAATTTGTGTACGTGTCGCACCCGGATCCAAATTCCGTCAAATTGCAGATGACCTTGCGGCGCGAAATGCAATCACAAGTGCGCCTTTGATGCGTATTGGTGCGGATTACCAAGGCAGATCGAGCCAGTTAAAAGCAGGAAGCTTTTTGGTGCCAGAAGGTGCATCTATGGCTGACATTACCGATATTTTGACACGCGGCGGTGCAAATACTTGTGGCACAGAAGTCGTATATCGTATCGGAATTGCATCGACTTCGGTTGAACTGCGTGAAATGGATCCTGTTTCGCAAAAAAGCGAGGAAAAATTGCGGTTTAATATCGCTGACGCGGCACCTGACGGGTTTGACGCAATGGCAAAACGCAATGACACCCGCCATCGCATCGCAATGGCCGAAGGTGTTACAAGCTGGCAAGTGGTCGAAGCGCTGCGTGCAATTCCAACCCTAAGTGGCGAGATCACCGATATCCCGCCCGAAGGACTGTTGGCGCCGTTTAGCTATGAATTGACGCAGGGTGAGACCCGCAATGGTGTATTGGATCGCATGATCGCAAAACAGGCAGGTTATTTGGATGAAGCTTGGGAAAACCGCGCTGCTGATCTGCCTATCAAAACCAAACAAGAGGCTTTGATTTTGGCCTCGATTATCGAAAAAGAAACATCTATTGCCAAAGAACGTGGCTTGGTTTCATCGGTATTTATTAACCGTTTAAATCAAGGTATGCCGCTGCAAACTGACCCAACGGTGATCTATGGAATTACAAAAGGGCAAGGTATTTTGGGCCGCGGCTTGCGCCAGAGCGAACTGAAAAAAGATACGCCTTGGAACACCTATACAAACCGCGGTCTTCCCCCTACGCCCATCGCAAACCCGGGGCGCGACGCAATAAATGCAGCCGTAAATCCAGAGACGTCTGATTATATCTTTTTCGTTGCCGACGGGACAGGCGGTCATGCTTTTGCAAAAACGTTGGCCGAGCATAATGCAAACGTTGCAAAATGGCGTAAGATTGAAGCAGAAAAAAAAGATAATTAAACCAGTGGTTTAGTTTATCTTTGAAATCGCTTTTGATGCAAAACGCCGCCTCTTTATCGAGGCGGCGTTTTATTTTTGTTGACAGAATATTAAAAATTATTGGCGATAAAGGGGCGACACTTTCGCGCTTAACCAGTTTCGCGGCATCCCATTAGGTCAACGTCTTGGACGAACATACCCCGGTCTGCAGCATTTTTCCTCATATGTGTAAACGAAATGCGAAACGTGGGCTTTTTCCACATCGTGCACAGATGTCTAACTTGGGGGATGACAATGATGACAACTGACTTATTAGTCGATACTTTTATCTTTAAATCAGAAAATGATCTAAGCGCGCCTGATTTCGTGCAAGACGAAACCACCGTTCGCGTGGATTTAGGGGCAGATGACATTGGGTTTGGTGTTGCGGCGCAGGATAACCGCACTGATATCGGCTATCTAATCTACACCGAAGAACCCGTTTCTGAACGCTTTTCCAATATGGTGGCCGGCGCATCAGATCGGTTTTTTGCGGTCAGCTATAATGCCAGCAATCATACCTGGTATTATCATGCAAACGACAAATTATACGCATTTGTGCCAAGCGCAACTGATCGTCTGGTTGCGGTCTTAGATTTTGGTTCAGATACAGCGCACATCCTAACGGGACCGCAAGACCCGATCGGCGGCATTGAGGCAGGGGTGGTGGCGACTGATTTGCAGATCACGCCCCAAGTTTGGAACGGTGTCTACAACAACGGCGAATTTTCGTTGCCAGCTGGTGCATCAGAAAAATTCTTTGCGACGACTTATGATGCGACCCGAAACGTTTGGTTTTACCATGCAAATGATGTGTTGTAAGAATTCGTTCCGTCCGACACCGATCGCATTGTTGCGACACTTAATTATGGTGCAAATACCGCTAATATTTTTGTCGGTACATACGCAGCAATCGGAGACGTTTCAGTTGGGGTGATTGCAACCGACCTGGTGATTAGACCTCAGATTTGGAACGGCGTTAAGAATAATGGTGAATTTGGCCTATCCGGTAGTTATATCGAATTCGAAGGCGATCTTGCCCCGACGCCCTATATCGCTCATATCGATTTTGTGAATACGGATCTGGGCCTTGATGTCGCAGCGCAAGACTCGCGCAGTGATGTCGGCTATTTGGTCTATTCAGAGGACCCGATTTCAGAACGTTTCGATCACATGGTGACCGGCGCATCAGAGAAATTTTTTGCGACGACATACAATGCGGCAACCGATACTTGGTTCTATCACGCAAATGATAGGCTTTATTCTTTTGTTCCAGAG
>RFZH01000109.1 GCA_009920815.1 Paracoccaceae bacterium | reverse complement strand
TCCAGAAACTTGCCAAAGAGATCAACAGTAAGGTGTAATCCATTTGCCGTCACGATTGGCAGTCCAGCGAAGACAATCAAAGCCATCATATGTTCGGTTAAATCATTTGCCCCATATATCGGGGCACCGAACAAGCGCCGACCGATCACATCCGCAAATGTAAGGGCGACCATGCCAATAACGATAATCGCGACCACGGTTTCAATAAGCCAAAGTATATGTTTTGCAGAGTGTTGCATCGTTTCGACAGATAAAAGGTAAGGGGTGCGCGATCCAACGCGCACCCGCCTGATTATTTTGCTGCAAGCGATGTGTAGCTTGCTTGGAACGCATTCAGCATCGCCTTTGGATCGCTGACACCGTCCGCCTGTGCTGCAGCGACCCAGTCATTGACCATCGTGTCATAAATGGCGTCCACTGCACCAATCAATTCTGGCGAAGCATCTACAATATCATGACCCGCAGCGCCGAGTTTTTCAAAGGCAGCCGCATTTTGTATGTTGAATTGCTTGCCCCATGCCGCTGATAACGCTTCCCCTGAGATTGAGGCAATCGCGTCTTTGTCCGCTTGGGCCAGACCATCCCAACGTGGGCCGTTCATGGCAATAAAGAACGTGGCATCATAAAAGCCGTTTGGAAAGATGGTGTGATGCTCGAGGCTTTCCGCCAAACGGAAGTTCACAACAGATTCCATTGTGTGCAATGATCCGTCAATTACGCCGCTGTCCAACATTTCATAGGCTTTGGTTGCGGGTGCTGCGACCGGAACAGCTGACAAAGATGTTAATAGCTGTTCTTGGATCGGACCACCCATGCGGAATTTTTGGCCTGCAATCTGATCAGGTGTTGTGATGGTTTGTTTGCCATGGTGCAATTGGCCACCGCCAAACATTCCAACGCCCAGCATATGAACACCGGCATAGGCGGGATGCGAGGTTAAATAATCCTGATAGGTGCGCCATAGGGCGACCGACTGTGCTTCGGCGTCTGTACCCATATTGGGGAATTCAGCAAACCACATGGAAACGAACCGTTCCGGTTCATAGGTAAAGTTGCCCCATGTGATGTCTGCCACGCCTGTGCGTGCCAATTCCCAATGCTGGGGAGGGCTCCCAAGCGCGGCGGGCAGGATCATAACGTTGACGCGACCCTCGGTAACGTCGGCCACTTGGTCTGTCCAAGGTTTCAGGATGTCAGTATACAAGAAATGCGTGGGTGGAACCCAGCTGGACATGGTCAATGTCTCAGAAACCGCCGTCCCGCCTGTCACAAGCGTCGACGCGGCAAAAAGTGCTGCGAGTGTGTGTTTCATAATGTTCTCCCGTTGGATATGTTTTCATTGTCCGCTGAACAATGGGTTGAGTGAATATTGGATGTACCCCGCTGTTTGACCAGTTCGACAAAAACTGCCGCGCCTGTTGGAATGACGTCTGGATCAAAGATATAGGCGGGATGATGCGGAAACGGACCATCTTGGCCGACAAAGAAAAAGCTGCCCGGAACCTGTTCCAGCATAAAGGCAAAGTCCTCTGATGCCATAATGGGTGCCGCGTTCCGGATGACGTGATCAGCACCCAGCGCTGTTTCGGCGGCAAAGGCCACAGCTTCGGATGCTATGGGATCATTAATCGCGACAGGTGCCATTGGAATGACTTCTGCGTCAATCGTAACCGAATGTGTTGTTTCTGTTCCACGCGCCACACGGTCGATCGCCGCGATCAGATTTTCGCGTGCGTTCGCGTTATTTGTTCTAAGGGTACCTTCGATGCGTACTTCGGCAGGTAAGATGTTGCGCACTGTGCCACCGTGTATTGCACCGAATGAAATAACGCCGGCCTGGCGCGCGTCAAAGACCCGCGTCGCGATTTGTTCCACCGACGTAATAAAGGATGCTGCAGCAAGCACGCCATCTGCGCCTGTGTGGGGCGCTGCACCGTGGGTGCCCTTCGCGTGGATCGTGATATTAATCGCATCGGCCGATGCCATGGCCGCACCGACCGGCACGCCGATTGCGCCTTTTTCAAGCCCCGGCATATTATGCAGCGCATAAATTTCATCGCACGGGAACCTTTCAAAAAGGCCATCGGCAATCATTGCCTGCGCGCCTTCCAATAGCTCTTCGGCGGGTTGGAAAATGAAATGAACCGTGCCTTCAAAATCGGGGTGGGTCGTCAAATATTGCGCGGCGGTCAACAGGGTAACGCAATGTCCATCATGGCCGCACATATGTGCTTTGCCCGTCTCGCGTGATGCATAACTTAGGCCATTTTCTTCTTGCATGGGCAGGGCGTCTAGTTCGGCCCTGAGGCCAATTGAGCGTCCCGGCCCACGGGTTCCGACAAGCGTCGCGACGACACCGGTGCCGCCTATTCCCGTTTCGGGTGTCAGACCAAATGACCGCAGCTGCGTTTCGACAAAGGCCGCAGTCTTTTGTTCCTGAAACCCAAGTTCAGGATGTCTGTGCAGTTCATGAAACCACGCAGTGACTGTTGGCTTTTGTGTCGCAAACCACCCGTCAAACATCTGGACATATCCTTGCTTGTTGATATATTCTCATAATAAGAATATTGCCATATAAAAATTATATGTCAATAATTTCGTTTGATGCACTTAGGAGCGATCGTGTGAAGATTTTCCAAAATGACAGACTGACCTATCGGCTTAACATCGTCGCTCAGGAAGCGATTGCCATTAATGATCCGATATTCGTACGGGAAACTGGGTTTAATCTCAGAGAGTTACGCGTTCTAAGGATCATCTGTGATAACCCAGGTGTCAGCTTTGCCGATATTGCAAAAATGACTGGTTTAGAGAAAAGTTTAACGTCGCGCTTAATCCAAAAATTATTAAAAGCGGACATGATTGAACGTGAAAATTCGACCGAAGACGCGCGTGTTTTTATGTTGAACCCCACAGAACAGGGGCGCGAAATCCGCAAAAAGGCCCGTGAGGTGTCAAATCGGTTAGAGGCGATTCTTACCGATCCTTTGACCGCAACTGAAATGGAGCAGTTGAAAAACTATCTTGATCGATTGGGCGCATGGGTCGGATCCCAAGATTACCGTGCCGAGCTAGAGGCCGCGTCTGAAGCTTTGGCCAAGGGCAGCTAGCGCGCCGTCATTCATCATATTCGACGGCAATGTCCGCGCTGGTTGGAAAGGCCTGACAGGACAAAACATACCCCTGCGCAACCTCGTAATCCTCAAGCGCGTGATTGACACGCATGTCAACGCTGCCTTTGGTGACTTTGCACCGACATGTGGAACACACGCCAGCCTTGCAGGCATATGGTGCATCTAGGCCCGCCGCCAATGCCGCATCCAAGATGGATGTCTGTGCGTCCGACCTAAGTGTATGGGACGCGCCTTCTAAGGTGATGGAAACGGATGTTGCTGTGCCGGTGTCTGCTGCGTTTGCAGGCTTTGTAACAGGTGGGGTATAGCTGCCGAACAGTTCGTATTTGATGGCCTCTTTGGGCATGCCAAATTTCTGTAAGCTGTCGTCAATGGTACGCATTGCGGGCTCTGGCCCACAAATAAAGGCTGTCTGAAACCGAGGCACATGGATCCACTTTTGAAACAGCTCAGACAGTTTGGCATCATCCAGCCGACCGGAAAACAGGTCAATATCTTCTTGTCCTGTTTTTAGGATGTGCGTGATACTGAGCCGGTCCATGTATAGGTTTTTCAAATCCTCTAGCTCTTCTTTGAACATGATGGATTGGATAGACCGGTTTGCATAGACGAGCGAGAATTTGGACATTGGTTCGGTTTGCAACGTCGTGCGAATAATTGAGAGCAACGGCGTAATCCCTGATCCGATGGCAAATCCAAGATATGCCCCCGCGTTATCTGGGTTGAGGGGCGTGTGAAAATGACCCATTGGGGAAAGCGCGGTTAGCCTATCGCCCACGGTCAACTGTGTATTTGCCCAATTTGAAAAGGCCCCCCCATCGACCCTTTTGATACCGATTTGCACAACAGGATGACCGACAGGGGAACAGATGGAATAAGATCTGCGCACCTCTTGCCCGTCAAGCATGTGCTTAAAGGTAAGATATTGACCTTGGACAAAAGACAGAACCGACCCATTGGTGGGCGCCAGACTCACGATGATCGCATCGGCGGTTGTGTTTTCAATCTCGGTGACGGTTAGGTCAATGTATTTGGCCATGTCTGAGGTCCTATATGCATTTGAAGTAATCAAAGGGTTCTAAACAGGCGCGGCATCGCCATTGTGCTTTGCACGGTGTTGACCCGTATTGACTGATGCGTTCTAGATCATCGGATGCGCAGCGCGGGCAGGCGGTGGGCCCACCCGCCGCGGATGGCGGGGCAATGCCGTACTGCCGAAGCTTTTCATGGGCTGCCGTGCTGATCCAATCGGTTGTCCAAGGTGGCGCAATTTGCTGTTTGATCACAAAGTTTTCCAGACCCTTGTCACGCAGAGCGGTGTCAACGGATAGATTGATCACTGTCGTAGCGGGGCATCCTGTGTAGGTTGGTGTCAGGGTAATCACCCAGTGATCGCTTGCCCATTCAACGCCCCGCACAACACCGAGATCAACCAAACTGATCACAGGAATTTCGGGGTCTGGGATGTCTGACAGCCACGACCAAATGTCTTGTTCTGACGTCATCGTCTTACCAAGTTGCGCCTGGATAGGCGCGTTGCAACCATTGCATCTGTGTCAAAAGATGCCCCAAATGTTCACTGTGGCGTTTGCCAGATTTACCGCCAAGATGGGCAAAGTTACTGCTGGGCAGGGTGAGTGTTGCGGTGGCGAAGGTTTTCAAAACCTCAGCGTCGAATGCCGCGCGCAATGTGGATGTATCGGGGATCAGGCCTTGTTCGATCAAGGTATGCTCAACCGGATCGACGTCAAACATTTCGCCGACGTAGGGCCAAAGCCGATCCAGCGCAATTTGCATTTTTTCGTGACTTACGGGTGTTCCATCGCCCAAGCGGATCACAAGATCACGCGAGCGTTCGATGTGATAGCGGACCTCTTTCACCACCTTTTGCGCGATGGCAGAAATTTCTTGGTGATGAGACCGTGTCAATCCGTCCAGCAATAGAACATGCCAAGCGTCGAACAAATATTGCCGCATAATCGTTTCGCCGAAATTGCCATTTGGTTGTTCAACCAGCAAAAGATTGCGAAAATCCCAAACATCACGCAGCATCGCAAGATCATCCGCAGATCTGCCTTGACCTTCGACAGTGGCGGCCAGCCCAAGCCACAACTGCGTTTGGCCGATAAAGTCCAATGCCGTGTTTGAAATTGCAATGTCTTCTTCTAGAATAGGGGATTTGCCACACCATTCCGACAACCGATGGCCCAACACCAAACTATTGTCGCCAAGGCGCAGCAGATATTCAAATAATTCGGTTGTCATTACATCGTGCCTATTTCTTTGGGAATGTCGAAAAAGGTTGGATGGCGATAAGGTTTGCTATCGGACGGATCGTAGAGTGGCCCTTTCATATCAGGGTTGGATGCTGCGATCGCTGTGGTCGGCACCACCCAAATGCTAACCCCTTCTTTGCGACGGGTGTAAACATCACGTGCGTGTTTGATGGCCATTTCGGCATCTGGTGCATGCAGGCTGCCAACGTGACGATGGCTTGCGCCATGTTGCCCGCGGATGAACACTTCCCACAAGGGCCATTCTGGTGCTTTTGGTTCGGTCATTCTGCGGCTACCTTTGTTTTTTGTTTTTCGGAATGCGCCATGAGCGCTTCGCGCACCCATGCGCCATCATCCCATGCTTTTTTGCGGGTCTCGATGCGATCGACTGAACAGGGGCCGTTGCCTTTGAGGACATCGTAAAATTCTGACCAATCCGGTTCGGAATAATCATAATGCCCGCGCTCTTCGTTCCATTTTAGATCTGGATCGGGAATGGTTAGGCCAAGGTATTCCGCTTGTGGTACGGTCAGATCAACGAATTTCTGGCGCAATTCGTCATTCGTGTTCATTTTGATTTTCCACGCCATCGATTGTGCGGAATGAACGCTGTCTTTGTCGGACGGGCCAAACATCATCAAGGATGGATACCAAAAGCGGTTCAACGCGTCTTGGGCCATTTTCTTTTGCGCGGGGGTGCCTTTGGCCATCTTCATCATGATGTCAAAGCCCTGACGTTGGTGAAAGCTTTCTTCTTTACACACACGGATCATGGCGCGGGCGTAGGGACCATAAGACGTACGTTGAAGAGGAACTTGGTTCATGATCGCGGCACCATCGACCAACCAGCCGACCGCGCCCATATCCGCCCATGTCAGTGTGGGATAAGAAAAGATGGACGAATACTTCATACGTCCATCCAACAACATTTCTGTCATTTCATCGCGGCTGACCCCTAATGTTTCGGCGGCGCAGTACAGATATAATCCATGTCCTGCCTCGTCCTGAACCTTGGCCAAAAGGATCGCCTTACGTTCAAGGGTCGGGGCGCGGGTGATCCAATTACCTTCGGGCAATTGGCCAACGATTTCAGAATGGGCATGTTGGCCGATCTGACGGATCAAGGTTTTGCGATAGCCCTCTGGCATCCAATCGCGCGGTTCAATTTTTTCGCCCGCATCGATGCGTGCTTGAAAAGCTTGGCCTTCAACGGTTTCGTCGCGGGGGTCTGATGTTACCATTTGCGCATACATTGCGGATCTCCTTGCCGATTACGGAACAAATATCACAGCCACGTGCGAGTCTCCAAATAAAATGTTACAAAAATATCCTTTCAAAGAAAATTTTGTAACATATTGCATAAACTCGCTAGTGTGCACCGTCGATCAAAGCGCAAATCCGCGCAGCATAGGTGCGTCTGCGCGTTTCATCGGCAGATCCGTCCCACAAGAAATGCCAATTTACCATCGCAAACAGTGACATGGTGATGTCGCGCAAATAGGCGGGGTCTTGGTTTTTTGGCATGCCCACAATGGCAGCGATGCGGTCTTGGACAAAGGTGACCAATTCCTTTTGATATCCCCGCAAAATACGTTGTTGATCAGGTGGCAAAACCGAAATGGCATTGATCTGAACCTTGTGCGATGCGTCAGACCCTTGATAGGACAAAAGCAATTCGGTGGTGATCTCTAACAATTGGTTGCGTGGTTCGGTTGATGTAAATGTCAGGCCGCAGATGGTATCTCTTAGATCACGGAGGTGGGTTTCCAAGATATCATAGAGCAGGGCTTCTTTGCTGTCGTAATAGTGATAGATGTTCGCCTTGGACACGCCGCAGGCTTGGGCAATTTGCGACATGGTCGCGCGGCCGTATCCTTCGGCTGCGAAAAGTTCGGCCGACGATTGCAGGATCGCTTGGCGTTTTTCACTATAGTCCTTTGC
This sequence comes from Paracoccaceae bacterium, assembly GCA_009920815.1. Lineage (GTDB taxonomy): Bacteria > Pseudomonadota > Alphaproteobacteria > Rhodobacterales > Rhodobacteraceae > CAJXSD01. The sequence goes on along the minus strand of RFZH01000109.1, from coordinate 509 downwards.
GATTGTTCTTGCCACCTGTGTGCCTACTTTCGATTGTCTACGACGCGCTTGGCTTTGCCTTCGGACCGCGCAACGTTCCCGGGGTCATTGGTGATGACATGCGCTGTCACGCCGACGACGTCTTTGATCAAGCTCTCTAACTGCGTGGCCAGTGCGGCTTGGTGTTCGATATGGCTTGGCTCTGGTTCGACATGCACGCGCATCGCATCAAGTGCACCATTTTTGACCAGCTCAATTTGGAAATGTGGCGACAGCCCATCAATGCGCATTATCTGTTCTTCGATTTGGGTCGGAAACACGTTCACACCGCGCAAGATAATCATATCATCCGAACGACCTGTTACCTTTTCCATGCGCCGCATAGACCGTGCGGTTCCCGGCAAAAGACGCGTTAAATCGCGGGTGCGATATCGAATGATGGGCATGCCTTCTTTGGTGAGCGTGGTAAAGACCAGTTCCCCCATTTCACCGTCCGCCACGGGTTCGCCCGTGTCGGGGTTGATGATTTC
>RFZH01000108.1 GCA_009920815.1 Paracoccaceae bacterium | reverse complement strand
CCGTCTGTTCCGGCGGGATTGTCAGTGGAAATCACAGATTGCGGTGCGTTATGCGGAAATGGGCCCATGTTATTCTCCTTTATAAGGACTTTACCGCAAAATATCAGCCGAATGTGCGCAAACTTGACGTTTAGATTGGGTCAGTATACCGTAATTGTGCGCATATACATATAAATGAACGGAAAATCCGCATATGGATACAACGGATCGCAAGCTTTTGTCCTTACTACAGAATGATGCCGCGCTCACAACGCAAATGTTGGGCGAACAGTTAAACATGTCGCCCAGCCAAGTGGGCCGCCGCAAACAAAGGCTTGAGGACACCGGCATGATCCAAGGGTATCGGGCAAAGGTTGACCCCAACAAATTGGGGCTGTCGGTGCAGGCCTTTATTCAGGTTCAATTGCGCCGCCATGGGGCGGGATCGGGCGATCAATTCGCCGCTATGGTGAAACGCCAGCCCGAAATCGTATCGGCATGGACCCTGACGGGCGAGGCGGATTATTTATTGCGCGTGTATTGTCGCGATTTGTCCGCGTTGAATCATTTGATCCACCACGTGTTATTGGAACACCCCACCGTGGATCGGGTGCAAAGCCAGATCGTCATGAATCAAATCCAAGACGATGCACCCCTGCCGATTGATTAGCGTTCGTTGAACCCTTTGCCCGCAAAAATCCGATCACGGCATTTTTCAATGCGGGCCGCACGGGTGGCGCTTTGTTTGGCTTCGCCAATGTGAATGCAATACATCCGCTGACGACCGGGGGTCAGTGCGTGAAATGCCTCGGATAATGCAGGGTCGGCATCCAAGGCGGCGACCAATTCGTCAGGCATTGCAACACTGGGGGCCGTGGCCTTTACAGGTTTTGCACCGCTGTCGGCCGCCTGTTTTGCGCGTTCCAAATAATCGATGATTGTTGTGGCCATTGCCGCAGGACCGCCGTTGTCGGTGAATTTCATCACATTGGCGGTTTGCGTATGTTCGCCGCGTTTCACAAACACCCCCTGTGGATCATCGATCAAAGATGCATTCATAAACGACAGATGAAAATCACCCCGAAACGCGCCAAGGATCGCGATGTTTTTGCCATTGTGGGTATAAGCGGGATGGCCCCAAAGATCGGGATCAACGGAATATCGGCCGGCGGCATCGGGTAATTTTTCAAATCCCGCGCGTGCACCCAAGCCAGATTTTGCCCCTCTTTCCCCTGAACAATGCCGTTCCATTTGCGGCAGGCAAAGAGCGGCATCAACAGGTGAAAATCATCATATCTGTGGCTGGCAAATGTCAGGGGGGCAAGACAGCTGTTCCAGGTTTCGATTCCCAGCTCTTCGTGCAATTCACGCACCAAGGCCGCTTCGGGCGTTTCGCCGGGTTCGACCTTACCGCCCGGAAATTCCCACAGACCCGCCAAAGATTTACCTTCGGGACGCTGTGCCAATAACACGCGCCCGTCTGGGTCGATCAAGGCAACCGCAGAGACCAGAACAAACTTCATGACCGATAATCTGCGTTGATTTCGATATAGCCATGGGTCAGGTCACAGGTCCACACCGTGGCCGTTCCCGTGCCCAAACCGATATCGGCGCGAATGATCAGGCTGTCGTTTTTCATATAGGCCGCGCCGACATCTTCGGTATATCCTTCGGCGCGCCAGCCTTTTTCGGCGACCAGAATGTCACCAAACCAGATCGACAAAAGATCACGATCTGCCGCCGCGCCGGATTTACCGATCGCCATGACGACACGGCCCCAATTGGGATCTTGGCCCGCGATGGCCGTTTTGATCAGCGGCGAATTGGCGATTGCCATTGCGTGAATTTTGGCATCTTTGTCCGACTGGGCGCCGGTCACTTGGACTTCTACGAATTTTGACGCACCTTCACCATCACGCACAACTTGGTGCGCCAGATCCAAAAACAGTGCGTTGACCGCATCGCGAAATCCCGCATGGTTGCGGTCGACTGTCACGCCGCTGGCGCCGGTGGCGACCATCAACAAGGTGTCTGATGTCGATGTATCGCTGTCCACTGTGATACAGTTGAACGATGTGTCATTAGTGGCACTGACCACCGCTTGCAAATCGGCTTGGGCGATTTTTGCGTCGGTAAAAATATAGACCAACATTGTCGCCATATCGGGGGCAATCATGCCTGAACCTTTGGCCATGCCTGCGATTTTGATTGGGCCGTGTTCGGTGTCAACCGTGACGGTCGCACCTTTGGGATAGGTGTCGGTCGTCATAATGGCGCGCGCGGCGGCAGCGATTCCACCGGCATCCAGATCTGTGTTCAGCTGATCCAGAACGGCCACGATTTTATCATGGGGCAATGGTTCGCCGATCACGCCCGTTGATGACGTGAAGACGCGATCCACCGACACACCCGTGGCCGCCGCCGCCGCCGCAGTGATGGCCGCAACGGACGCGCGGCCATGTTTGCCGGTAAAGGCGTTGGAATTACCTGAATTCACAACAATCGCCAAAGGCCCCATGCCATCCAAACCGATTTTTTCCTGACAATCCAGCACAGGCGCGGATCGTGTGGCAGACCGTGTAAACACACCTGCAATCGTGCTGCCGGCATCGGCGACAACCAACATCACATCGGTGCGGCCTTTGTATTTCACACCCGCTTGCGCGGTCGCAAAACGCACCCCGTCGATGACAGGAAGATCGGGGAATTTTTCAGGTGCCAGCGGGGATACTTTGGTAATTGTCGCCATTTATTGCTCCAAAAGCGAAACGTCTTTAATCACAGCGCTATCGATGTTTGTCAGATCCGCGTTGGTGATTGTTGCACCGTCTTGCAATTCACGAATGCGGTTTTCGACCACTTCGCGCTGCATTTCGGCGGCAAGCTCGTTTTGGACCGACTCGAACTCTGGCGCTTTGATGGGGCGTGTATCATTTAGCTTTATCACATGCCAACCAAATTGCGTTTGGACGGGGTCTGATACCGCACCGACCGCCATGGCTTTTACAGCATTTTCAAATTCAGCGACCATCATGCCTTCGCCAAACCATCCCAGATCACCCCCGTTCGGGCCCGAAGGACCTGTGGAATGAACTTTGGCAAGCTCGATGAAATCTGCACCTTTGGCCAAACGATCAACCATATCGATCGCGGCTTCTTCGGTTTCTAACAGAATGTGCGCGGCATTGTATTCTACGCCAAGATCTGCGCCCTCTTTACCATAGGTGGCCTCGTATTTTGCACGCAAGGCATCCGGGGTAATCGTGGCATCGGATAATTCGTTGACCGCAACACCCGCGAGCATCAAACGCTTTTCATTTTCGATAGCATAGCGCACTGCGGGCAAATCGGGGTTTTGCGCAGTTTGGGACAGCAATGTTTGTTGAACCATTTGTTCCAACAAGCCCTGAAACAGCTGATCGGTTGGCAGGCTTTTGTAATTGTCTGGCAAAGTGTCATAGGCCAAAATCAAATGCCCGACAGTGATGTCGGTACCATTGATCGTGGCGACCACGGTTTCGGCGTTTGTGGCCTCTTGTGCAAAAGCAGGCGCAGCCATGATTGCGGTCATCGCCAAAATGCTTGCGGTTTTTTGCCAAATTTTCATTCAAAACTCCTTTATTTATTGACTGCTCACGCCTCATAGCGTTGACACTGTGGGCACAGCCCCTTACATCGCTAATGGAATTTGTGAAGAACTGCCATTACTACCTATTGGCTGAAGACGCACCAAGCAAGGCCAAGCAGCATTTTGTTGCGACATTATAGAGGGAATACGATGCTGGGGTTTGGAAAAATCGCTAAAAAGATCTTTGGATCACCAAATGATCGCAAAATAAAAGCAACAAAGCCCCTGGTCGATCAGATCAACGCGCTGGAATCAGAATTCGAAAAATTATCTGATGCAGATTTGATTGCAAAGACGGCTGAATTCAAAACCCGTCACCAAAATGGTGAAACCTTGGATAGCCTGCTGCCGGAAGCTTTTGCAAACTGCCGCGAAGCGGCCAAGCGCGCGCTAGGTCTGCGCGCTTTTGATGTACAGCTGATGGGTGGTATTTTCCTGCACCAAGGCAACATCGCCGAAATGAAAACAGGCGAAGGTAAAACCTTGGTCGCAACCTTCCCCGCCTATTTGAATGCCTTGTCGGGAAAAGGCGTCCATGTTGTGACGGTCAACGATTATTTGGCACGACGCGATGCCGATTGGATGTCGAACGTATTCACCGCACTGGGCATGACAACGGGTGTTGTGTACCCCCAACAGCCCGAGGATGAAAAACACGCGGCCTATGCCTGTGACGTCACCTATGCGACGAATAACGAATTGGGCTTTGATTATCTGCGCGACAACATGCGCGGCAGCATCAATGATATGCATCAGAAGCACCATAACTTTGCCATCGTGGACGAAGTTGACAGTATTTTGATCGACGAAGCACGGACGCCGCTCATCATTTCGGGCCCATCCCAAGATCGCTCAGAACTCTATGTCAAGATCAATGACTTGATCCCACAGCTTTCGGAAGAACATTATTCGATTGACGAAAAATCGCGTCAGGTGACCTATACCGACGAAGGCAATGATTTTTTAGAAAGCATTTTGCTAACGCACGGTGTTTTGCCAGGGGGGCAATCGCTTTATGATCCTGAAAGCACGACTATCGTTCACCATGTGAACCAAGCGTTGCGGGCGCATAAATTATTTTTCCGTGACAAAGAATACATCGTACGTGATGGTCAAATCGTTTTGATTGATGAATTTACAGGCCGCATGATGGCAGGACGTCGGTTATCCGAAGGTCTGCACCAAGCGATTGAAGCGAAAGAAGGCTGCAACATTCAGCCTGAAAACGTCACCTTGGCCAGCGTAACGTTCCAAAACTATTTCCGTTTGTATAACAAACTGGGCGGCATGACAGGCACCGCACTGACCGAAGCCGAAGAATTCATGGAAATCTACAACCTTGGTGTTGTCGAAGTTCCGACAAACCGACCCATTGCGCGGATCGACGAAGACGACAAAGTTTTCCGGACTGAGGCAGAAAAGTACAAAGCCATTGTCGAAGAAATCACCGAGGCGCATGCCAAAGGGCAACCAATTCTGGTCGGTACTACGTCGATTGATAAGTCAGAACAGATCAGCAAACTCTTGTCCGAGGCAGGGTTGAAACACAACGTGCTCAACGCACGCCAACACGAACAAGAGGCGCAGATCGTTGCCGACGCTGGTAAATTGGGCGCGATCACAATCGCGACCAACATGGCGGGGCGCGGGACCGACATTAAATTGGGCGGCAATGTTGAATTCAAGATTATGGAAGCCCTTGCAAAAGATCCCGATGCAAACCCAGATACCGTACGCGCGAACATCGAAAACCTTCACAAAGCTGACGAAGACGCCGTGAAAGCCGCAGGCGGATTGTTCGTTCTGGCCACCGAGCGCCACGAAAGTCGCCGCATCGACAACCAGCTGCGCGGTCGTTCTGGTCGTCAAGGTGACCCTGGGCGGTCCTCTTTCTTCCTCTCGCTTGAGGATGACTTGATGCGGATTTTCGGGTCGGATCGTTTGGATAAAATCCTGTCGACCTTGGGCATGAAAGAAGGCGAAGCCATCGTTCATCCATGGGTCAACAAATCGCTTGAACGCGCCCAAGCCAAGGTTGAAGGCCGTAACTTTGACATCCGCAAACAGCTGTTGAAATTCGACGACGTGATGAACGATCAGCGAAAAGCGATCTTTGGTCAACGCCGCGAAATCATGGAAACCGAAGATCTGGCCGAGATCATCACAGATATGCGCAACGACGTCATTGATGATATGATTGATCAATATATGCCGCCAAAATCCTATGCAGATCAATGGGATGCCCAAGGCCTTTATGCTGCTGTTATTGAAAATCTAAACCTAGATCTGCCGATCATCGCTTGGGTCGCAGAAGAAGGCGTTGATGATGACGTGATGCGCGAGCGTATCGAAGAGGCCGCAAATAAGATGATGGCCGAAAAAGCCCAAGCCTTTGGCGCGGAAACATTGTCGCAAATCGAACGCCAAATTTTGTTGCAAACAATTGACACCAAATGGCGCGAACATCTTTTGACGCTGGAACATTTGCGCAGCGTTGTAGGGTTCCGTGGATATGCGCAGCGTGACCCGCTGAACGAATACAAAAACGAAGCCTTCCAATTGTTCGAAAACCTGTTGGATGGCCTGCGCGGTGACGTGACCAAACAAATGGGGCAGATCCGTCCTATGACAGATGAAGAGCGGCAAACCATGTTGCGTCAAATGGCGGCGCAACAGGCCGCAGCCACACAGCCCGTCGCCAGCGATGATCCCCGCCAAAAATCGGCAGACGACCTGCCCGCTGGTTGGGAAAACACGGGCCGCAACGAAGCTTGCCCATGTGGGTCCGGTGACAAGTTCAAACATTGCCACGGCCGTTTGACCTGATAACATTCTGCGTTTGGCGTATCTCTTGCGCCAAACGCCCCCACCAAGACGCGACATAATCACGTCACAATTAATCCCCAACGCTGCCTTATCTGTGCCTTGATGACCGCGCACACTGCCTGCATCACCGCTAAAGGAGGCAGCATTGCGATTTCTATTTTCTTGGCCAGCCCTAATTTCCTTGTCCATTGCAATTGCATTTTCGGTCGGTCACGTGATGCAAAGCATGACCAATTACCCTTCGGCGCAGCATGAAAAAAACACAGTCGCATTCAATGATGGCAAACTGATTTTGTCCAACGTGGCATTTACCGCTGCCACGAATGACGATTTGTTAGCACACAATATTTCCGATCCATTGACCGCTCTACGCGGTGTGCTTCCGCGTGGATTTACCGCCCCAGACAGGGAAACCGTACCAGCGCTTGCGCTTATGGGCTGTCATGCGACGGTGACATCGGCGGTGGGGCCCATGGCAACGATCGATTTGTCGATCTCAAGCGATTGTGCGCCTGGAACCGCATTCGAAATACATCACAACGGGATGATTATATCGCACAGCCTGGACCAAAATGGCGGCACAGTTTTGACAATCCCGGCCTTGGCCAAACGGGCAGTAGTGATTGTTGCCTTGCCAGATCAGAGCCCAAAGGTGATCAGCCACGACATACCAGAGTTCGACACCCTGCAACGCAGCGTTTTGCAATGGTATGGATCAGCGGACCTTGGGCTAATTTCTCAGGATGCAAATCAGACCTTAGCCACATTCCGTTTGGGTGAACGCCATCGCCATCAAAGTATTGTTGTCAGTGTGTCAGAAAGCGAACAGGTCCCAGATCTATACGTGGTTGCACGCCAATCGCCTGCGCTGTGCAACGCTCTGGTCGACTTTCAATTCATTCAATTTACCTCCGATCGCGCCCCAAATGTCCGAGATTTTGCAAACACACAGGCACAATGTTCTGACAAAAACCAGATTCTGGTGTTGAAAAATCTATACCAAGACGCCACAGTCGCCCGCAAATAGTGCGGGAGTTGGGATGCTAATAACAAAGTGGTTGCTTGTGGCGTGCGCCGCGTTTTGTGCATCAATGGCAATCGCCGAAACGGACCATGTCCTTTTGACCTCGGAATCCGGTGAATTAACGATCCAAGGCCCCGTTCTAGATTTTGACGGGCGCCACATTTCGGTTTCAAGCGAATATGGGCCTGTTGTGTTGGACATGGGCAATTTTTCATGTGTAGGGGCCGCCTGCCCCGACGCAGAGATCAAGACAGAAACCCTAATCCTGACCGCACCACAATCTGTCTTAGATGTATTGATGCCTGCCTTGATTGAAAACTTCGCGTTACGACGCGCACGCCAGATCGATCGCGCACAGCAAGATGATGACACCGTTTTTATTCTGGCACCCTTGTCTGACCCGAACCGAACGCTTTCGATTGACCTGCGCCCAA
>RFZH01000107.1 GCA_009920815.1 Paracoccaceae bacterium | reverse complement strand
GAGTGCGAATCCATCATGCCACATGCGCACAACTGGATACATGTCACCGTCAAATTCCACCCGTAAGCGTGATTTGCGTTTTTTTTCCGCGCGGCGCGCCGTATCCAAGCCGGCAAGGATATCTGGGGGCAAATAGGTCGACATGTTTTTTCCTCCTGATCTCAGAGTGACGCTGTGTCTTTTTTGAATCAAGATCCCAATCGGGCGCACAGCATATCCCGTTGGGTAAACCAAAATTTGAATGTGCATCTGCGCAGAGGACTTGCGCGGTCATACGGGTATCATTTATGTAAAATTCCCCTTAATTTCATGTAAATGTAATGAAGGAAGGGAAACCTATGGGCCTTTTGATTGACGGCGTTTGGCGCGACCAATGGTATGACACAAAAGCAACAGGTGGCGCATTTGTGCGCTCAAATGCTAGCTTTCGCAACTGGATCACGGCGGATGGCCGTCCTGGCCCGTCGGGCGCTGGTGGCTATGTCGCCGAATCGGGGCGCTATCATCTGTATGTTTCGATGGCCTGTCCTTGGGCGCATCGCACATTGATTTTTCGTGAGCTAAAAGATTTGGTTGATCATATTTCGGTGTCTGTCGTGCATCCGGATATGCTTGCCGACGGGTGGAGTTTTGAAACCGATGACGACGGCGCGACGGGTGATACGTTGTTTGGTCTGGCCTATATGCGCGACATTTATTTGCGGGCGGAACCGTCAATGACAGGTCGGGTGACCGTTCCTGTGCTGTGGGACAAAAAGACTGGCACGATTGTTTCAAATGAAAGTTCCGAAATCATTAGAATGTTCAATTCTGCCTTTGATGATGTCACCGGAAATCGCACTGATTTTTGGCCACAAGACCGACGCGACGATATTGAAGGTGTAAATACACGTATCTATGACACCGTTAACAACGGTGTTTATAAAAGCGGGTTTGCAACCACGCAAACCGCATATGATGCGGCAGTCGGACCGTTGTTTGACACATTGGATTGGTTAGAAGATCGCCTAGCTGCGCATCGATATCTGATGGGTGATACCCTGACCGAAGCGGACTGGCGTTTGTTTACCACCCTTATTCGATTTGATCCTGTCTATCATTTGCATTTCAAATGTAACCGCAAACGGATTATAGATTACCCGAATTTATGGGCCTACACACGCGAACTCTATCAGATGCCAGGTATCGCGCAGACTGTGAATTTTAAGCATATTGTGCGTCATTATCACTATTCACACGAAAGCATAAATCCACACCGGATAATTCCGACCAATCCTGTGTTGGATTATTGGGCGCCACACAACCGCGACGCTTTGGGCGAATTGGCGGCATAATGCTGGACCATCGCCGCCAGATCCTCTGGCGGCGTATGGCTTTGGACAATACCCGCGGCATTCGCGCAGAGATTAAAAATTGACCCATCCGAGAAAAAGCTCGTGTTTGTGACAAACACAACCTGCGATTTTGGTGAACGATAGGCGGCAAAATCTGCAATCCCCATTGTGTTGATCGCATCACATATCAGATCCAGGATGATGACGTCATACCGATGGCTCTGAATTCGACTGAACGCATCTGATACACTATGCGCACACCAAACTTTTGCACCAACACGGATCAATGATTTTTGCCACAAATTGGAGAGGTCTTCACACTCTTCAACAATCAACACATCCATTTTCGTCCCCTGTTTGTGCCCTTTGAGCCAGACTCTTTCCAAAGTCCTAACGAAAGGTTAACGAAATATTCAGCGTTAAGGTTTTGGTTATCTTATTTTGTGTCAGATTACAGAGTGTACATCGTCCGGTGATAATTAATTCAATGTCACCGGCAAATGACGGGGACCACGGAATCCAAAGCCCCAGAAATCGACTGCTGATGGATCAGGCAAGGTCATATTCGGGAACCTGTCAAACAGCATCGGCAACATGATATCCGATAACATACGGCGCGCCACATGGGTGCCTTGGCAAAAATGCGGGCCATTTCCAAAGGCTTGATGCGCAACTTTGGGCCGATGGATGTTATATAAATGACCATCCTCATAAATATCTTCGTCCCAATTTGCCGAAGCCTGGATCGTCATCACAGTGTCGCCTTGTGGAATATGATAGCCGCGAATTTCCGTGTCTTGGGTCACGCGGCGCGAGCTTACTTGGATAGGGGCGACCCAACGCACGCCTTCTTCAAAGGCAGCCAACCAAAGGTTATCACGTTTGGCATCGGCAAATTGATCGGGGTTGGTCAATAGCCCATAAATGATTGTTAATAGCGCATCACGGGGTTCATTGATGCCGCCACCAATGGCAATTTTGATATTGGCAAAGATTTGCGATTTCGGAATTGGGTTATCGGCATTCACCATAACGGACAGTGCGCTTTCGTTTGGATCAACGCGAAACCGTTCGGATGCGGCATCAAACAAAGCGTCCATTTCATCATTTGCCGCGTCACATTGGGCAAATAATTCGTCGCGCCAGCCGAAATTACCCGCACCATCGATCAAGATCTGGCTCCAACGTTGCATATCGTCATCGCTGGCCTCTGGGATGCCCAAAAGATATTTCAAACAATGCGCAGCAAATGGGCCCGCAAGTGTTGGAAACAAATCCACGGTTTCACCGCGCGGCAATTTGGATACGAAATCTTCGGCGATCTTGCGATAGATGGGTTCCCAACAATTTTTTATATTGCGTGCGGTAAAGCTGGGCGCCATTGCACCCCGTTCGGCGGCATGTTCCTCACCGTCTTTACGCATCAAAGTATGGGCGCGGAAGGCACGTTTCATCGGCGTATTTGGATCGTCCGAGCTAAAGAGCTCGGGATTGTCTTTGACATATTTGGTGTCTGCCGCTTTGGTTAACAGCGTACGACCAACCGATTGCACACGTAAAACGGGGGCTACGGCCCGTAGCCTAGTATAAATTGGGTAAGGATCACGGATCAATTGGTCGATTGTAATCTCTGTATCCAACGGCGCTTGGTTGTTATAATCCGTTCCCATTCTGATCCTCCCCGATACCTTTATCACTGTGCGGGCCTAGTGTGGGCTGTGATATTGCGCCAATCGCCCGCGTCATGGCGTCACCACAATATAGCCACGTTGACCATTTGGCGCATATAGCTTTTCCACGATATCGCTGCGCAGTTTTAGCACCAGCTTATTGTTTAGATTTCCCTTTGCAGTTATTTCCCCATCTTTGATGGATGGTGGGGTCGCAACGATTGCAGCGCGCGCGATACGCTGCGACGATCCTTTGGTGTTTTGTGCCATTATGTGTAACCTCTCGGTTAACTCGGTGACATAATTTGGATCTATGACGACACCATCGCGCGTGTCCTCTGTCGCACGATGCGCTGGCGGAAAGACCAAAATACCCAAATCCATTCGATCGGCACCCGTAATGACAACGTCCTGTGCTAAATCGCCCAGTGATTTCAAAACAGCCATGCGTAACATGCCCGCCTGGACCCAAGTGCCTGTCAGTAACTTGAAATCTTCGCTGATCCGCCCGTCAAAAAGCACGCCTTGGCACAGGTCGTCAGGGTCGGCGAATTTAACTGCGTCTTCGGTAATCAGATAACCTTGCGCGTCAAACGCAGTTTTGTTCTTTTCGGGTTCGTCGTAATATGCGGTAATTACATTCGGGCCTTTAACCCGCAATTCGTATCTGTCACCGTCATTTGGCAATAATTTCATCGAAACTTTGGGTGCGGGAACACCAATCATTCCTGATGTTGCCCCGCCTTGGTGGTGAATCAGGGCCATCGGCGCCGTTTCTGTCATGCCCCAGCTTGATGTCATTAATGGGATCTTGCCGCTGACCTCGCGTGACATGGTTTCCAATGCGTCCCATACATCACGCGGCAGCGACGCACCGGCATAAAATATCATGTCCAGATCACCAAAAAATTTTTGCTTTAACGCATCATCTTTGCGGCACGCATCAACCAGCATGGCATAGGCAACGGGCACATTCAGTGCAAGCGTTCCGGGCATCAACATTATGTTTTCCAACGTCCTGTCAAATAAGCCTTTCACAGGTTTGCCATCGTCCAGATACAGTGAACCGCCCGTGGCAAGGGCCATGTTGAAATCTGAACTTCCGGCAAAGACGTGGTTCCATGGCAGCCAGTCCAAAATCACATGTGGGCGTTGCGTCAAAAAGGGTAGACAGGCCATATATTGTGATTGATTGACGCACATCATGCGATGTGTTTGTGGCACGCCCTTTGGATTTGACGTGGACCCAGACGTGAACAAGATTTTGGCCATATCATCTGGCTGGACCGCAGAGTGGGCGGCTGCCACATCAATGCTGGTATCCCCTTTGACAAGATCGTCAAATGCCAGATGCGCAGGGTTGCCACGCGTTGAAACCAGTTTGGGAACAGCCGCAAACATCGGATCGTTTAGGGATGCTTGGTATTGCGCGTCGCTTTCTGCATAGATCAACTTGGGTTGCACCTTTTGAAAGGCATAGTGCAATTTGCCACGCGCCTCTGGGATCAGGGAATATTGCTCGGCTAATGGCACGGTGACGAGGCCTACATATTGTGCCGCAAGCGTTAGTATGCCGTGATTGACGCTGGCCCCTGAAAGGCACAAAATGCGGTCGCCCTTTTGTAACCCCATTCCCAATAGCCCTGCGGCCAGCGCATGCACAGACTGTGCTAAGCCGCTATAGGTTATGCTGCGCCAACCCGCTCCAGAGCGTTCTGCCAAAAATACCTGATCTGGTCGCCGGACAGACCAGTCATCAACCCAATTTCCTGTCGTATGTGCAACCGGCCCCAGCGTGAGGTTCGACGTCACCACCAGTGCACCGTCAGGTGTGCGATCAACAGTTATGGAATGTTTGTGATAGGACATGACTTTTATCCTTTTGCCGCAGTTTCAATCTTTGCCAAAAGCGAGGTAAGATGTTCCATATCGGCGTCAGAAAAGGTTTCTAATATTTTGCGTTCGCTCACATCAACATTTTGCATCGCCTCGTGCAGTAATGTTTGACCGGCTTTGGTTGGGAATAATCCAAAGGCGCGGCGATCGTTTGGATCGCGTTTGCGTTCAATCAGGTTGCGTTTTTGCAGTTCATCCACAATGGCCACAAGGTTAGGGCGCTCAACCGATAAAATTTCTGCTAGCTGGCTCAGGCGCACTCCAGGTGTGTTTACCACGGATGCCAGCGTCGAAAACGTGATCATTCTCAGATCAAAAGGCTTTAACACGACGGCAAGGTTCGATGAAAAAACATTCATCGCGCGTTTCAATCGATAGCCCATGAAGCCCCTTAAAATCGCGTCTTCCTGTTGGGGGTCGGTGGTGGTCATCAGCCGTCCTTGTCTAATTTTGAACGATTATGCGGCTGTTATAGTTATGGGAAATAACTATTTTGTCTAGCCCTTAATCGATGGCATAGAGGGACATCATTACCTGATTTGGAAAGCGCGCACCCGATCCTACAAACAGGATACGGTTGACCCAATCATAGCGCGGATCACCTGTTTCAAGCCGGGCCTGTGTTCTCATATAATATGCATCAGGGGCAACATCTTTGCCTGCCGCCAGATCTTGCATCACGTGGGCTGGCCCATGACGATAACCGTAATTTATGATTTCAATCGTAGCCCCGTCATGTGTTTCAATGCCATACCGTGTGTCCAATTCTGCTAGACCATCGTGAAATATGGTTTGCCAATCTGCGCCAAGGTTCAAAATGCGCCCTGTAAGTTTTGGCCCATGGGCCTGACCGCCGATGATGGGAATAATCCGCCGCAGACCGCCGCGGCCGTTGCCCATTTCGATGGGGGCCGCCAATTCAACCGTTAGGTCGGTGACGTGGACTAATCTTGGTTCAGCGGGTTTGTTCATTGCAAGACCTAAATCGATTTTGAGATGGGTTTAAGTTTTTCACAACCTGGTTGCGAAAGAAAGCTTTGTTTAGAATTGCAGTGCGTTTCAACAGGCTGGGTATGCCACCAACCCTGTGAATCCTTTTCAATTTTTTCACAAAGGATGACTGGATCAGAGCTTTGGGATACCTTTGGAACGCAGCAGGCGTTTCTGCGCCGCAATGCGGAATGGCGCGTTCGGCGCGCCATAGCCGTCATAGGTGCGCGTGCGTTGCACGACTTCGAAAAACATCCCGCGGCCAAAGGGTTTAGAGTAGAAATGAAAAAGCTCGCCCGCTTCATCGCGGTCCATCAGGATGTTGAGGTCTTGCATCTGTGCTAGGACCTCAGGCGCAATATCAAAGCGCGAGGCGATATCATCGTAATAGTTCGATGACATGGGCAGCGTTTCAAAGCCCCGCGATTGCATGTCGCGCGCGGTTGCAAAAATATCATCGCATGCAAACGCCACATGTTGCACCGCGCCACTAAAGCTATCAGCTAGAAAGTGCCCCGCAAGGGTACGATGGGTTTCTGCGCCGTTTAGGGTAAAACGGGTCGTTCGATTGCGATCTGCGATAGCCTGGGACCGAACCAACCCATCTGGGTCAATCACATCGACCATCGGTGTTTTTTCCATGTCGAAAATAGCGCGATAAAATAGCGACCACGAAAGCATTTCGTCGTAATTCATCGTCTCGGCGATATGATCGACCTGTGTTAGCCCAGCACCGATCACATCGTTTTGGTGATGGGCTATGAACTCGACGTCCCAGACTTTTGACTGGGCACTGTCGCGGCCAATGAAATGAAGCACAGACCCGCCGACCCCACGAATTGCTGGGATGCGCAGTTCGCCGTTGCCCAAATCTTGTTCAAAGGTCGCCGTGCCCATGGCCTTTGCACGTGCGACTGTGTCCTCTGCGTTTTCGACACGAAGACCGATGTCACAAATCCCCGTACCATGCGCCAGATAGGATGAATGCGCAAATCCGCCGCGGTCCTTGTTCAAAACGATACGAATATTGCCTTGCTGCCAGAGGGCGACGTCCTTGGCGATGTGATTTGCGACATGTGTAAAGCCCATTGCGATTAGTGTCGCACACAGACTGTTCGCATCTTTTTCAGAGGTGGCGAATTCAATGAATTCAATGCCGTCGACTTGGCTGGGTTTCGGCAGTAGGGGCGCGCTGGGTGCAATAGCAGGAACAGTGGTGCGATACACGGTGTCCATCAAATTAATCAGTGAACGGTATCCATCTTTGGCCAGCAGGCTTGGGTTACCGCCACGGAATTGATCGTTGAATATCTCTAGACTGATTGGCCCGCTATACCCTGTCGCACAGACGGCCCGCATGAAATCGGTAACGGCCAAATCACCTTCTCCTGGCATATTGCGAAAGTGTCGCGACCAATAGAGCAGATCCATATCGATTTGTGGGGCATCGGCCAGTTGTACGAAAAAGATCTTGTCCCCTGGGATAGATTGGATTGAGTTAGGGTCAATCTTGCGGGCCAATGTATGAAAGCTGTCCAGAATGACGCCGACGTTTGAATGGCCGGCGCGGCGAACAATTTCCCAAACGTCCCGGTGATCGCTAATATGTTTGCCCCACGCCAAGGCTTCGTAACCGACGCGGACTTCGAATTGTGCTGCCAGATCTCCAAGATCATGAAAATCCTGCGCCAAACGGTCAATGCCACCTAGGGCGTCTGGATGCAGTGACGAACATACTAGTATGAGATCAGTCCCAAGTTGGTTCATCACATCGAATTTGCGTCGAGCGCGCTCAAACGCTTTGACGCGCTGAGCGCCGGAAAGCCCTTCGAAGTCACGAAAGGGTTGGAACAGGGTGATGTCCAAACCCATGTCGCGGATCATTGCACCGATGTCACGCGGGCTACCTGGATCAGCGATGAAATCTTGTTCAAAAATTTCGATTCCATCAAAACCGGCCGCTGAAATTGCGGCTAATTTTTCCCGAAAACTGCCAGAGATCGAAACTGTTGCGATTGAGGT
>RFZH01000106.1 GCA_009920815.1 Paracoccaceae bacterium | reverse complement strand
CCGAATAGTTGAATTTGGGTATTCGTTAAGATTTTGCGCAAGCGCTGCTAAGTCCGAGCGCAATCCGGGGGCGACATAGGCACTGTCAACATCAAACAAGATATCTTGGGGTAGGGTCACGATCAACCGATCGCCCGTATTCGTGATAACCACATCGTCATTTTGCATATCACGACGCAGCGCGGCTTCTTGTTGGTCAAGCTGATTGCCCATGACGGCGCCGATACCAGCCCCGACAATAGCGCCTTTCAACGCGTTTTGGCGTTTGTCCACAGCGCTGCCATTTGATAATAGTCCGCCAACTGCTCCAATTACACCGCCAACAATTGCGCCTTGCTTGGTTTTGGATTTGTCTTCGACATTGTTGTCGTAAATTGTACGACCGCCACCGCAGGCCGATAATGTCAAAGCTGTGGCCAGCATAACAGGGGTAATAGATTTAATAAAAGCCATTTTGGGTGCCTCATTGTTATTTTTACACCCAGTATCCATAGCTTGACCTGTCCTGCCAAGTCAGGGGAATTTTGTTGGCGAAATGCCGCCGAAATGTTGGATCAGCCGATCACATCACGTTTGGCTGTTTCATAGGCTAAAAGGGATCGTTTGACTGTGAGCCCCCAGTGATACCCACCCAAAGCACCATCTTTTCGCAAGGCACGATGACATGGGATAAGCCAGCTGATTGGATTACGCCCAACAGCGGTACCGACTGCCCGCACGGCGCGCGGAGAACCAATTGTGCGTGCAATTTCAGAATAGGTTGTGACATAGCCTGATGGAATTTGAAGCAGCGCTTCCCAAACTTTTATTTGAAATGGTGCGCCAATCAAGGCCAACGTTGTGTTACCCGTTTGCGTGAATATCGCATTGGACCAGTCATCAAGTTTCTGATTTCCTTGCCTGAATTTGGCCTTTTCCCATCGCGATGTCATGTCAAGATAGGTGTGTTCCCGCCCAATCTCGTCTGCAAATGCAATGCCGCACACCCCTATGTCTGTGGCCATTACCAAAGCATCACCAAACGGGCTAGGGTACCAATCGTAATAGATTGTTAATCCTGCGCCTCGGTTGGCATAGGTTCCAGGGCTCATGGCTTCCCATTTTATGAATAAATCATGCAAGCGGCCCGTGCCTGAAAGGCCGGATGTTGTTGCCGTTTCCAATGTTGTAAATCTGTCACGCAACAATTCGCGCGAAAGGTTTAGACTAAGGTATTGTTGATATGCCTTGGGCGATACGCCAACCCATGCGCTAAAGAGACGCTGGAAATGCGCGGGGCTCATAGAAAGATCTTGCGCAAGCTGCCCAAGCGACAATGGCACATCGGCCGCGTCAATGATCGCGAGTGCGCGTTTAATAACGTTAAAGCTATAGGGTGTTTCTTCGGTCATTTGTCTAATTGTATCTCGTTTTTTCGATATTATGATGTGTGCGCCTCTATGACGACCCGAAACTTGCGCATTTTTCTTGTTATTGTGAAAAAATCAGGGCATGACGCAAAACATGGCAAAACAACTAGATTATCATACACTGCGCACGATCTTTACGCGCTTTCAAGAGGCTGAGGCGGAACCGAAAGGAGAGCTGGATCACGTTAATGCGTATACGCTTGTCGTGGCCGTCGCATTAAGTGCGCAGGCGACAGACGCAGGCGTAAACAAAGCGACCAAAGAGCTTTTTAAGATCGCCGACACTCCAGAGAAAATGTTAGCGCTGGGCGAACAGGGCGTGATAGAACACATCAAAACGATCGGACTTTACCGTAACAAAGCCAAGAATGTTATCAAGCTTAGCCAAATCTTGGTCGACCAGTATGGCGGAGAGGTTCCAAATTCACGTGCTGCGCTGCAATCCTTGCCTGGAGTTGGGCGTAAGACCGCGAACGTTGTGTTGAACATGTGGTGGCGCCAACCTGCGCAGGCTGTAGATACACATATTTTCCGTGTTGGAAATCGGTCGGGTATTGCGCCCGGTAAGGATGTCGACGCAGTAGAGCGCGCGATCGAAGACAATATTCCGGCAGATTTTCAGTTACATGCACATCATTGGTTGATCTTGCATGGCCGGTATCATTGCAAAGCGCGCAAACCTATGTGTGGAACCTGTATCATTCGTGATCTATGCGAATTTGAGGAAAAAGAGTTATGAAAAAATACCAAGTCGTCGGCATTGGAAATGCAATTGTAGATGTTATTTCTGAAAGCAACGATGCTTTTTTGCACAGTAATTCAATCGAAAAAGGCATCATGCAATTGGTGGAAAAAGACCGTGGCGAAGCGCTGTATGATGCAATGACCAATCGCGTCCAGACACCCGGTGGATCGGTTGCGAACACATTGGCCGGCCTTGGAGAACTAGGGCTGCGGACGGGATTTATCGGGCGTGTTGCCGATGATGCGCTGGGCACATTTTATGCGCAATCAATGCAAAAAGAAGGTACCGCCTTTGTCAATCCGCCTGCAGCACATGCTGAATTGCCAACATCGCGCTCGATGATTTTTGTCTCGCCTGATGGCGAGCGATCGATGAATACCTATTTGGGTGTTTCGGCCGAACTAGGGCCAGAGGATGTTTCTGTTGAGGTGGCGCGCGACAGCGAAGTTGTTTTCCTTGAGGGATATTTGTTCGATAAAGATAAAGGCAAAGAAGCGTTCAAAAAGCTTGCGCGTGAATGTCGTGCTGCAGGTGGTAAAGCAGGCATTTCAATTTCTGACCCATTTTGCGTCGATCGTCACCGCGATGATTTTTTGACATTGATCGAACACGAACTAGATTTTGTAATCGGCAACCAAGATGAAATTACCTCTTTGATGCAAAATGATGATTTTGATGCGGCGATGAATGCGATCGCGCAGATCACTGATTTGGTTGTTTGCACACGTTCAAGTAAAGGGGTCAGCGCAATACAAAACGGGAAACGCGTCGATGTAAACGTCGATAAAATTACCCCAGTTGATACAACCGGGGCTGGCGATCAATTTGCCGCTGGCTTTATTTTTGGAATGGTTACTGGGCGTGATTTAACAACATCGTGCCAAATGGGCTGCGTCGCAGCAGGCGAGGTCATTCGTCACATTGGGCCACGCCCCGAAGGTTCGGTTATGGAATTATTCCAAGCTGCACATCTGGTATAAGGGTTTGCAGGGTCGTGCCAAAGGCGCGGCCTTAGTCCCCAAGTTTTGCGTGGACTTCGTCAAGGTCAATTTCCCCGATTGGCATTTTGTTTGACGGATCTTGGGCATCATATTTGAATAGCTCAAAATCGGCCTTGTAGATTTCATAAACCAAATGCATCGCAAGGTCGTCAAAATAATCTTCGACAGGATGCGCGCGTTTTGGGCCGTGGCCCTCGCTTTCATTAAATCTTGGGATCTGGGCTAGATCAACAGGGTGGGGCGTTTCCATGTTGTCCAAAACGCTTTGCATTCCCTCATTAAATTTTTCAGTCCAGAAAATATTGTCATAGCGCCCCCCATTAACAATAAATGTGGACACATGACCCGACATAGCTGACCAATGGATGTCAGGGTCCATTGGTTTGCGATATTTAATGGTATCGCGCGCAAATAATAAAAATCTGCGAAATGATTTGATTTGGTCAAACTCTTGCTTACCATCGTCGCCACCGACCTCGATCCCATATTTTTGGATAAGAAGCGGGACCAAGTTACCGCGGTATCGTTTTCCATTGCGTTGAATACCACAAATTTTATCGAAAAATGATGACAAAATACGCGTGTAGGGGTTTCTGACGCAGGTAAACGCGTAACTTTTGTTAGACTGCACATTTTCGGTGATCTTAGACTTGCTTTCTTCCAGCGCCCATTTATGCAGTCCTTCGGTTGCGTCATGAATGTCGCCGTCAAAGAAGCTACCGTGGTCGGAATAATACATAATTTGACCGATTGTGGAACATGCACACTTTGGCACGACACGATAAACGACGCTCTCGCTTTGTGTCATCCACGTACCAGGAAATCCCATCACTTTACCTTTGTCGTCAACTGCTCTTGTCTTAGTCTGGTATCAGGTGATGTATTGCTAAAAAAGGAAATAGTGTTTTGATGTTTTGACAAAACAAATCCCTTATCTAAGGCAAACTGACAACAATCGAGCGTGCGCGAGTGTCGAAAATTGCATACATACTATTATGCCACAAAGATCCTGATGGCATAGTTGCGCAGGCAAACAGGCTGACTGCGTCAGGTGATTTTGTGTCTATTCACTTTGACGCGCGCGCAAAGCCTGAACACTTTCAATTCATACGATCTGAATTGGAGGATAACCCAAACGTTGTATTTGCTGCCAAGCGTATCAAATGTGGTTGGGGCGAATGGTCGTTGGTACAGGCGACGCTTTATGCTGTGCAAGCGGCGCTTGATGCCTTTGCGACAGCGACGCATTTTTACATGATTTCGAGCGATTGCATGCCTGTAAAATCGTCCGAATATATCCATAGTTTTTTAGATGAGAACGATAAAGATTATATCGAAAGTTTTGATTTTTTTGAAAGTGAATGGATCAAAACAGGAATCAAAGAAGAGCGTTTGATTTACCGACATTTTTTCAACGAACGTACGCAAAAGTGGCTATTTTATAAGTCGTTCGAATTGCAAAAACGGTTCGGCCTGTCACGCGAAATTCCAAGTGACATCCGTGTGCGCATCGGAAGCCAGTGGTGGTGTCTACGTCGAAAAACGGTCGAGGCTATTGTGCGGTTCATCCTCGAACGGCCTGATGTGTTAAAGTTTTTCAAGACCACATGGATCCCTGACGAAACTTTTTTTCAAACCCTGGTCGCACATTTGATCGCAGATAAAGAAATCGAAAAAAGAACACTGACGTTTTTGGTGTTTTCCGATTACGGCATGCCTGCCACATTTTATAATGATCACTATGAATTCTTGGTCGCGCAGAATTATATGTTCGCCCGAAAGGTAAGCGCAGACGCAATTAAGCTGCGTCAACGGCTTGGCGCTTTGTATAACAGTGGTCGCAGATCATTCGCAGTTTCTGATCAGGGGCGTAACCTCTATCGATTTGTGACCGAACGTGGGCGCACGGGCATGCGTTATGCCCCGCGTTTCTGGGAACTCGAAACAACAATCGGTCGTGAACGTGAGCTTTCAATTGTGGTATGCAAGAAGTGGCATGTCGCCAAGCGGATCTTGGCCGATCTTAGGCCGATCGTGGAAACGCCCGTTCTTGAATATATCTTTAACGAAGATGTACGCGAGCTATCACAATTGGGTGGGATTTTATCCAATCATTCCAAGAAAGCGCGCCATCGTCGCGCATTAATGCGCATGCTTTATGATTATTATGAAACCGACCGATTGATCATTTGTTTAGATCCCACAAACATAGATCTGCTGCGCGATTTTGCATCAGATCGCAGTGAAACGCGTATTCTTGAAATTGATTGCCGTTTTGATGATCCATATATCATCGGTCACGCCAAACGGGTTGGATTGATTTCTGATACCACGCCGATGGGCACGTTGGTGGGACTGTTGCCAAGCATCAAGAATGACTTGCGACAAGAGCTTGAGACAATCCGTGATTGTGAATTCGAAAACTATTTTAGAATCGTGGACGGCGGAAATACGGTTCGCAATACTGAAGCTCTGGCAAAATTTGCTAATATCACTACACAACAAGCGCAGAACATTGTATCCAAGCAATGGATTTTTAACGACTGAGGCGATGATGGGCTATACACCATCCCAAGGTGGTATGGGGTTTCGATCTATTGCCAACACCGGTGAGGCCGGCGTTCAAGAAGTTCCGCACCTTCATACCCATATTCTTGGCGGTCGTGTACTCGGTCGTATGGTGTCGCGGCAAAGCGAATAATCCGATCTTGCCCCTATGTTTAAGATGACGCATAACATGCAAAAATTGCCTGCAAAAGGAAAACAGTATGTCAACCCAAGCCCCTGAAACGAAAGTTGTTTCATCGTATCGTGTTTCTTGTGATGGCGGTGAAGGCGCCCTTGGCCATCCGCGCGTTTGGTTGCAGATCCCTACGGATCAAGGATATGTAGAATGCCCGTATTGTGACGCAAAATTGGTTCACAAGGACCATCAGGCATGATGTGCGGCAGTTTCTAGAAAACGAACGAAATTCGCCACATTTTTACCAAACTTGAACCGTACGCTTAGCCTTAGTTAATTAGGAGGGCTAAGCGTGCCATTCTCATGTTTTTATAAATTTTTTAGCGATGAATGGGGGGCGATAACCGTAGACTGGGTTGTCCTTACAGCAATCGCAATTTCAATTTCTGTTCCAACATACAAATTTTTTATTGTGGGCCAAAATGACGCTCAAATGGCTGTATTAATTGCTGGCGGTGAAGTGCAAAATGTCTTTTTTACTGGCCAATCTAATGGAATGTCAAAAATTGTTGCCACTGCGCAATGGCATGCAGCGATGTTTGTAAAGTGCATATTTAATCCAAACACGGCGATTGAGGCAGACGGAGATCTGAACGACGGTGCCGCATGCAGATATGTAATTGGGTAAACAGACTAGGTTTAAGAGGGCATAATCATGTTTTTTAGGAAGTTGTCAGCAATAAATGGGCAGATTAGGACTGCTTTGACAGGTTTTTGGGACGATCAAAGTGGTGCAATTACCGTGGATTGGGTGGTCTTGACCGCGGCGGCCATCGCAATTTCGGTCCCAACTTACAATTATTTTGTAGTCGATGATCAAGCAAATGGTTTTGCGATTGTGGCCTCTCGCGATCCAAGTACAGGTGACTGGAGGGTCAGTCAGGTAATAACACGTGGCAAAAATGGTATCAGCAAGATAGTCGCCACAGCAAATTTGCACGCCACCGTTTGGGTGAATTGCATCTTTAATCAGGAAATCAACATCGAAAATCCGATGAACCTATCAAATGACGTCATATGTGATTACTTCATGGGGTGATTTAACAATCAATCGCTAAGCCACTGGCCAACCTACGCTGCCTCATGTAAACCAGTTGAAACGGAATACATGGGGCTTTTAATATGGCGTTTGGCAAAGGGCATCACCTGCATTTAATTGATGGATCTGCATTTATTTTTCGTGCCTTCCACGCTTTGCCGCCGTTGACGCGTAAATCCGATGGTTTGCCCATTGGCGCTGTTAGTGGTTTTTGTAATATGTTGCTGAGGTATGTCGAGAAAAATACAGGCGCGGATGCGGCAACTCACCTAGCTGTTATTTTTGATAAAGGCAGCCATACGTTTCGTAATGATTTATATGATCATTACAAAGCCAACCGTGATGAAATGCCTGCCGATCTGCGTCCTCAGATGCCTTTGACGCGCGAAGCAACACGCGCCTTTGGCATTGCGTGCCATGAAATCGCCGGCTACGAGGCTGATGACATCATCGCAACACTTGCATGTCGTGCGCGCGATGCGGGCGGACGGGTTACGATTGTAAGTTCTGACAAAGACCTGATGCAATTGGTTGGTGACGGCGTTGAAATGTTTGACGCCATGAAAAACCGACGCATTGATCGCGACGGCGTTTTCGAGAAATTTGGCGTTTTCCCGGAGGGCGTTGTGGATGTGCAAGCCCTTGCCGGAGATAGCGTCGATAATGTACCAGGCGCACCTGGAATTGGCATAAAAACGGCTGCTTTATTGATCAATGAATTTGGTGATCTGGAAACACTTTTAGCGCGCGCCGAAGAGATTAAGCAGAACAAACGCCGCGAAACTTTGATCAATCATGCCGATCAAATCCGTTTATCAAAAAAGCTCGTTCAACTTGACAAGGAAACGCCACTGGATTTCACCCTTGACGATCTTGAGGTGCGCGACCCTGATCCAGAAACGTTGCTTTCCTTTTTGGCAGACATGGAGTTCCGAACGATCACTAAAAAAATTGCTGACAAGTTCAAATTGGACATGCCAGCAA
>RFZH01000105.1 GCA_009920815.1 Paracoccaceae bacterium | reverse complement strand
AGATCTTTGGACATGCTCCGATGACTTGGTGACCATTTTGACATGGTGCTCCAATGCCTGCAAATAAACGACTTCATCTTGCGCAATTTTGTTATTCCCAAACTCAATGAATTTGATCTGGTTTAATCTGGAAATCAAAGCGCCAAACACGAAAGCATGAAAAAACTATTCAAAAACAAGAACTTGAAATGACAGAAAAAAATCGTGAATATGTTTTCCGGAAAAGTTGGCAAGATAAAAGCACCGATCATTTGGCCCGCGTACACGGTTAAGGTGACAATCGGAACACCCAGCAGCAAGAAAGGGATAATCGCGTAATGAACGACGCGCTTACCTTGTAGGGTAAGCTTGATCGACAACGCCAAAGCAACAAAATGCAGCGCGACTTAAAATACAGCCCCCACAACAAGCGTCAAAAACGTTGAGGTTCTCATACCAATCGCACTTTGCACGGGCTGATCGATCATCCCAAACACCATCACGACCGCAACGATATATCCAATAAACAATGGATCACTCACCAATTGGAAAAGCGCACGTAATGTTGAAACCTTTGGACTACATCCTGGAAATCGAATTTCGAATTCACGGTCTGTGATCACCATATTGCCCCCAATAGTGAAAAAAAATGTTTATAAATTTATAAAAAAATAGACGCCCCTGATGTCTTTGATCATTTTGTCTAGATTTGGTCAACATCTCTTACTCAAAAAACAGACAAAAATTACATAACGACAGTCGGTCTCTTGTTGTTTTGACAATTCAAGGGTACAGGAAACCAACCGAAATTTGTTAATAAAGGCCAACATATGATCCCCCGTTATTCCCGCCCCGATATGGTTGCCATCTGGTCCCCAGAAACCAAATTCCGCATCTGGTATGAAATCGAAGCAAATGCATGCGATGCCATGGCCGATTTGGGCGTCATTCCACGCGAAAACGCCAAGGCCGTTTGGAAAGCTAAGGATGTCGAATTTAATGTCGCACGGATCGACGAAATTGAAGCGGTGACAAAGCATGATGTTATCGCCTTTCTAACACATTTGGCCGAAAATGTCGGATCAGACGAAGCGCGTTTTGTACATCAAGGCATGACAAGCTCGGACGTGTTGGATACCTGTTTTAACGTCCAATTGGTGCGTGCCGCAGATATTTTGATCGCCGATATGCAAGGACTTTTGGCCGCCCTAAAACGCCGCGCCTACGAGCACAAGGACACCGTTCGCATTGGTCGCAGCCACGGCATTCATGCAGAACCGACAACCATGGGCCTGACATTTGCACGTTTTTATGCGGAAATGGATCGCAACCTGCGCCGCCTGATTACTGCACGCGAAGAAATTGCAACAGGTGCGATCTCTGGTGCCGTTGGGACCTTTGCAAATATCGATCCGAGGGTCGAAGAACATGTTTGTGAAAAGCTTGGGTTGACACCTGAACCAATTTCAACCCAGGTCATTCCACGCGACCGACACGCCGCATTTTTTGCGGCACTTGGCGTCGTTGCCAGTTCCATTGAAAACGTCGCGATCGAAATTCGTCACATGCAACGGACCGAAGTTTTAGAGGCAGAAGAATTCTTTTCAAAAGGCCAAAAGGGATCATCGGCGATGCCGCACAAGCGTAATCCAGTCCTGACTGAAAACCTGACGGGTTTGGCACGCTTGGTCCGTATGGCGGTTGTGCCGGCAATGGAAAACGTGGCACTGTGGCACGAACGGGATATTTCGCACAGTTCTGTCGAACGCAACATTGGCCCAGACACAACAATCACATTGGACTTTGCGCTGTCACGTTTGACATCTGTGATAGAAAACCTGGTTGTTTATCCAGACAATATGTTGAAAAACATGAATAAATTCCGCGGCCTCGTAATGTCACAACGGGTTCTATTGGCCTTGACCCAAGCAGGCGTAAGCCGCGAAGATGCCTATCGATTGGTCCAGCGTAATGCAATGAAAGTCTGGGAACAGGGTGCAGATTTCAAGACAGAGCTATTGGCAGATGCAGAAGTTACTGCAGCCCTTTCGCCCGCCGAAATTGAAGAAAAGTTTGATCTAGGCTATCACACCAAACACGTTGATACAATTTTCAGCCGCGTTTTTGGGTCATAAAAAATGGGGGCTTTGCCCCCACTCTGGCCAAATGGCCATCGTTCCCCCAGGATATTTTCGGACAGAAAATAAAGCGATTGTCCCACTTTAATGTCTGTCCCAAAAATATTCAAAAGTGCCTATGCGTTACATATGGATAGCGCGACCATAGGCGTCTAAAACGGACTCGTGCATCATTTCTGACAAGGTTGGATGCGGAAATACCGTGTGCATCAAGTCCTCTTCGGTCGTTTCTAATTGGCGACCAATTACATATCCTTGAATCATTTCAGTAACCTCTGCACCCACCATATGCGCGCCCAAAAGTTCCCCTGTCTTTGCATCAAAAATCGTTTTGATCATACCCTCAGGTTCGCCAAGCGCTATCGCTTTGCCATTTCCGATGAAGGGGAAGCGTCCGACCTTTATATTCAAGCCTGCCCCTTTTGCCTTTTCCTCGGTTAAACCGACCGAAGCCACTTGTGGGTGGCAATAGGTACAGCCTGCAATGGAATTTGGTTTGATCGGGTGCACGTGATGTCCGGCGATATGTTCGGCAACCATCACGCCTTCGTGACTGGCTTTGTGGGCAAGCCATGGCGCGCCGGCGATATCACCAATTGCATAAAGCCCCTCGACGCCTGTGCGGCAATATTGGTCAACCACAACATGGGTGCGATCGATCTTAACGCCCAATGCCTCAAGCCCAAGGTTTTCTACGTTGCCAACGATCCCAACCGCGGAAATCACAGTATCGAATTCCTCGGTCGTTACTTTGCCGCCGGCTTCGATATGGGCAACAACCTTTCCCTGACCGCGATCCAGTTTTTTCACAGACGTGTTTTCACGAATTTTCATGCCTTGCTTTTCAAATTGTTTTTTTGCGAATTTTGAAATCTCGGCATCTTCGACGGGCAGAACACGATCCATAACTTCGACTACAGTTGTATCAGCACCTAAAGTATTGTAAAAGCTTGCGAATTCTATGCCAATTGCGCCAGAACCAATGACCAGCAATTTCTTGGGCATCCGTTTCGGCGTCAAGGCGTGCTTATAGGTCCACACCAAGTCGCCATCCGCCTCTAACCCAGGTAATTCGCGCGCGCGCGCGCCGGTTGCCAAAACGATGTTTTTAGCGGTGATATCTTCTACACCCTTTTCGGTTTTGACAGATACTTTTCCCCTAGCAGGGATGGTGGCCGCGCCCATAAACACGGTCACTTTGTTTTTCTTCATCAAATGACCGATGCCTTGGTTCAGCTGCTTTGATACGCCACGCGAGCGCTTGACAACCGCATCCAGGTCAAACCCAATCTTTTCCGCGCTTAGTCCAAAATCTTTGGCGCGGTGCATAAGGTGAAACACATCAGCAGAACGTAATAAGGCCTTGGTTGGGATACACCCCCAATTCAAACAAATACCGCCCATGTGTTCGCGTTCAATGATTGCGGTTTTCAACCCCAACTGTACTGCGCGAATTGCTGCGACATACCCACCAGGACCTGCCCCGATGACAACAACATCAAATGTGTTTGTAGACATGCTTAACCTCGGAAATCTAAATTCCGTTTAACGTTAAACTATTTTTTTTCGCGTTTCAATAAGCCAGCTATGATTAACCCGCCTTAGCAAGTTGTGCATAGGTCATACCATATCCACCATTGCTGAGGTATTCCGCCTCTGGCGAGGTGGTTGCGCGATTAAGCGCTGTGTTGCGATATGGGAAACGACCAAACAAGCGAATGACCTCGCGATGTACCCGCGCATGGGTCAAAGTGTTTTCACCTGTTTGTGGCATCCGTTCTTTCATCAAGCGCACACAGCGGTCTTGATCACAAAGGCTTTCTGAATGCATGAGCGGAAGATAGAAAAACTGGCGCGCAGGTTCGTCAATCTTGAGATCCCATTTTTGATCAATAGCCGCCTTTGCAGCGGATAAAGCGACGCGATCTGATGAAAACGCTTGCGCTTGGTTCCGAAACATATTTCGCGAAAATTGATCTGCGACAATGATATAGGCCAATGTTCCTGACGGATAAGTCAACCACATGCCATTTTTACCTGACACAATATTCAGCCAATCCGACATAAAACGGTCGCGAATTGTTTGATCTAATGCGTCGGATGGTTCATACCACCCTTGTGGCCCGACTGTATCAAGCCAAAACTCTAATACCTGCTCTGCCGACATAATGTTACCCTCATACATCTGGATGAAGTTGGCATCACCGCTGTATAAGCAATTGTTTCACCCGACACTGCTCGGCGCGTCATCCGGTAAGCAGCGTAAACCCCTAGGAAAACGAACAAGAACAACAAAATAGCAAAATAACCATAGGCCCCCAATACATCCATCATGCGGCCTAGGACGATTGGGCCTGCAATGGCGCCAAGGCCGTTGATGAACAGCAACCCACTTGAGGACGCAGCCATATCTTCGTATTCAACAAAATCATTCGTATGCGCGATCAAGAGCGAATACAAAGGGTTAGACATTCCCCCAATGATAAATGCAGCAATCAAGAGCAAGACATAATTATCACTAAAAATCCACGGTAATACACACCCGAAACCACCAGCAAATGCACATGCCATGATCAATCGGCGGCGATCCATGCGGTCGGATAACCAACCGATTGGATATTGCAAAAGCAACGCCCCAATATAAAAGAACGACACAAAAAGTGATATTTCGGCCAAACTCAGCCCGATCTTGGATCCAAAAATCGCAGACATCCCAAATTGTGCAGCAAAGACGCCGCCCAACAAAAACATCCCCATGCATCCCAAAGGCGACGTTTTAATCAGGTTCTTAAGGCTCATCGGCTTGGTGGTGTCAAAAGCTGGCGTTGGGCTAATGGATAATAAGATGGGTGCAAACGAAATCGAAACCAAAACGGAAATGATAATAAAAAGCGTATAGCCCGCAGGATCAGCAAGCAGTAGCATTCCTTGCGCTGCGACGATCCCAACGGTTTGGGCGATCATATACAATGATAACGCCTGACCACGGGTTTCATTTGTCGCCGCATTATTAAGCCAACTTTCGGCCGTAACATAAACCCCACAAAACGCAAAACCAATCACAACACGTCCAATTGACCATGCTATCGGATGGGGCAAAGCTGGATAAAGAACCAACACAGCAGAAATAAACGACGCCAAGGCGGCAAACACGCGGACATGTCCAACGCGGCGTATCATTTCGGGCACCATGCGGCTAGCGCCAAGGAACCCTACGAAATAGGACGACATTACAATCGACATTTCAAAGGTTGAAAACCCTTCGATTTCGCCACGCACACCCAGCAAAGTTCCCTGCAGACCATTGCCCAGCATCAACAAAAGCATGCCCAGCAAAAGCGCCCATGAATTTTTAAAAACTACAAACATTGGGTGCATCCTTTTGTTGTAATGAAATAATGCCATTCATTCTGGCGAATACCAAACACTCTTTACCCATCAGGGATCAAAAGCGACGAATCCCCATACGAAAAGAACCTATATTCATTTTCTACAGCATGTTTATAAATCTTTTTTATGCTCTGTGCCCCCATCAGGGCCGATACCAACATCACAAGTGTTGATTTAGGCAAATGGAAATTTGTCATTAACCCATCTGCGACGTTGAATTTAAAACCGGGATAGATGAAAATATCGGTTGCCCCTGACCATTGCGTAATGGTGCCGCTATCGCGCGCGGCGGTTTCGATCAAGCGAAGGGCGGTTGTGCCAACCGGGATAACGCGACCACCATTTTGTTTGGTTTGTAAAATTTCATGCGCTGCAAGATCAGAAACCTCACCGATTTCCGCATGCATTTTATGGGTTGTTATATCGTCAACTTTTACAGGCAAAAACGTCCCTGCCCCGACATGTAACGTAACTTTGGTAAAGCATATGCCTTTTGCCGCCAAAGATGCTAGCAGCGGTGCATCAAAATGTAATGACGCCGTTGGTGCGGCGACTGATCCCCGATTTTGCGCAAATACCGTTTGATAGTCAGATTTATCGGCGTCATCTGCCGCACGCTTTGATGCGATATAGGGTGGCAAAGGCATGGCCCCTGCCGCGTCCAATGCATCATCAAATTCTTGTCCCGCAAGATTGAATGCGATTTCCGCCTGACCATCAAATTTTGCAACAAGCCTCGCTTGAAAATCGGGTGTAAAGGTAATCACCTCACCTTCGTTCACTTTGCGCAACGGTTTGATCAGGGCGCGCCATGTGCCACTTGCGGTCGGCTCTAACAGGGTCACTTCGATTTTGGCCTCGCCGGTGCCACTTTGAACGTTTTCACGCGCCCGCATCCCGAATAGACGCGCCGGAATAACTTTGGTGTCATTCAACACCAAGCGATCGCCGGGGCGCAGAATGTCGACTAAATCACGCACATACCGATCCTCGATTTGGCCGTTTTGTGCCAACAAAAGCCGCGCAGAGGAGCGTGGAGAAACGGGACGTGTCGCGATCAATTCCTGCGGAAGATCGAAATCAAAATCAGAAAGTTGCATCGTAATTTATTCCAACTTAGGGGGTGGGCGACGGAAAATTTCGCGAAACATAGCTGGCGTGAAAATCGACAGCGGGTTCAAGCTGACGCGGGGGTTATCAGCATTACCCCCGATGTTAAAGTTGAATCCAATGAGGCCTTCGCCTTTTTTTGAAAAAATAGATCCGATACCGTTCAAGACATAAAGCGGCGATAGCACCCCTTGGAAATCCAAAGATTGATCGGTTTTCGCATAGTATCCATCTACTGTCATGCCCAGTGACGGCCCAAACATGGACGCACTTTCAACAATGATCTGTTTTGGTGTGCTGCGAAATGCGGCGTTGATTTCATTGACGGCCAAACCTGAACCCGTCAATTGATCCAATAAACCAACGACACTAACCGCATTGAGCAGCTCAACCAAAATCGGGGCATTCTGAATACGGATATCTTTCACTGCAAGCGTTCCATCAATTTCACCGCTTCGACCATTCGTTTCTAGGTCAAGCACCAAGGTGCCTCCGAAGGCGTGTTTCAAAAACCCTGCTGAAACAAGTGTTTTCCCCGCGTTATTTGCTTTGATCTGGATCGTTGTCCTACCTTGGTTACGCCCAAGAATGCCAGTAATGCGCCCTCCGTTGTTGACCAAAGCGGAAAAAGTTGCTGATCCATTTTTTCCGAAATCCATGACAAAGTCAGATAAAAATATTTTATCCGTTACATCTAGACGGCCCAGTTGCACCGACAGGGTCGTGCCCCCTTGCGCGCCAGCAGCCGCGTTGCCAATGCGCTTTGTGATTTTGGATAAATCTGCGCGCCCACCTTTGATAGTAATCTTTCCTGTGCTGGCTATGTCCACCCCACCAGAAAAGGTCGAACCCAGTTTAACATCTTCGAGAGATAAGACCTGAAACTTACCTCCATCAAAGCGACCTGAGCCCACCGCAGTTAATCCGTCCGCGGTAAAGTAAAACTTTTCGAGAATATTTTTTCCATCAAACTGTCCTGCCACCTCAAAAGATGCAGGACCTGAGCTGGGCTTTGACCACGTTACCTGCGGCAATGAAATCGTTGCGCCAACTAGATTGGATTTTACCCGATACCGTGGCGCTTTGTTTTTCTCAAAGGTCGCGTCAAATGCAACGTCCGTAGTTCCGTCAATAAGGCCTTCAGGTAATTTAACACCTAAGGTTGCCAAATCCCCGGATCCAACCTTTGCCTTAACACGAACAGTTGCGGGTTTATTAGAATAGGTCGGACCGAGATATGCGGTAAAGGTGCCTTGACCCGCGACGCCATCTAAACGCGCCTGACCTGAAAGTGTAAGCACGTCCTTATCAATCGTCATGTCCAATTGACGCGAAGAAAGACTGCGGTTGGGGACAACCGTTTTTGACACAACGTTTCGCAACGTGGCCGACACAGTATACGGTGCCTCAGTCGGTTTAAGACCTTT